>NZ_JAIZRS010000028.1:0-78891 GCF_020419985.1 Burkholderia sp. AU32262 | reverse complement strand
GACTGGTGTTGATGAAGGACGCGCCATCAAGATAAATGCCCGACGGATTCGCGAGGACGAGCTCCGCCCGGGAGCCGGCGATCTCCAAAGCGCCACGAATTTGGGAAGGATTCGGACTGTTGACCTGATTGACGATGATCCGCGCGGCCTGCCCGGCGCCGAAGTTCGGGTTGCCGTTGATCCAGCCCGCCTGCTGGGTCTGAACGATCGTCGGCGAGTTGTTCAGGATCGCGCCGGCCTTTTGTACGTCGAACTGATTGTAGGTATTGACCGATACGCCGGCGCCCGAAGGCTTGGCCACGTTGACCTGCGGCAAGCCGTTCGGTGTCTGGATCACGTGGGTGCTCGTGCCCGGCGTCGGCACGATCTGCGCACCGGACAGCGCAGGGACCATGCCGAGCGCGGCGGCGCCTGCCATCACAACGCGAGCGCCAGACATTACCGACCGTCGTCGCGCGCGTGCTTCACCCGTTTCAGATTTCCCGTCGGTGGTTGCCGTGTCCGCGACGGCGACCACCATACCCCGAAGCCTGGAATACACCAGGCGGTGCGTATTCTTGTTCATTGGTCTCGACGCGGCCTGCGTCCATTCGTTAGATTAATTGTGCGCGAGCTTAGCAAAACCCCGAAAGGGAACTGTCAAGAAGTGCTAAACCGTTGGCCATGAAAGACAAATTTCGCTTTTCGGACCCGTCCAATTGACAGCGCACGTCGCGGAAGTACGCGGGGAAATCAGCGAGGCTTTAGAACGTGCCGACGTGTATCCCAACCATGGTCATTTTTCGGTGAATATCTGATCCCGCGATATACGACGAGCCAACTCAGCCGCCTGCCGCCCGCGGAGCGCGACGCCGCTAGCCCAGGGCTCCGCCTGAAACGGTACGGACCGCCGTTGCGGAGAGGGCGGCAGGAGCCGCCCGAAACCCGCGCCTCACCGCCCGATCGGCAACCCCGTCGGCTCGATCCAGCCGAGCTTGTACGCGATCAGCAGCGACAGAAACAGCGTGACCGACAATCCGACGCGCGCGGCGAGCGACCACGCCATCCGCTTGGACTTGCCGCGATCGTGATTCATGAAGTACAGCGCGAAGATCAGGCTCGCGATGATCATCGCGAATGCCACAGAAACCAGCAGGGTTTTCATTGCCGTTGCCTTTGAAGATCCGAATCGGCCTGAATCAGTTCGGCCAGTTTTTGCCGCTCGTCGGCGACGCCGCCGACGCCCGACGCCGGCCAGTCCAGCGCGACGCCGTTGCCCAGCGAATCGCGCACGAGCGTCTGGTAGCGCCGGTCGTTGATCGTGCCGTGCGCCATCGTGTCCGAGATCTCGCGCCGGAACGGCAGCGGGAAACTCGCGTACGCACGCGACAGCGCCGCATATTGTCTCGCATCGATCTCTTTCGACGATGGAATGACGGTCCAGACCACCACGGCGACGATGGCCGTGAACGGGATCGCCGTGTAGCGAAGGATGAACTTGATCGGGGTCATGAAGCGGTGGGCAGAAGTGATCGGCGCCGCGCGGCGGCGAAACAGCCGGCCGGCGGCGCCTTCCGTCATTGTACTGAATGCGCCATCCGGCCAACAGAGTATGATAATGACATTATCATGTCCATCACATGATTCGACAGCCGCGGCATCCGGTGCAAGCGGGGGGCCCGCCACGCCCTCCGGCACCGGTTTTCCGCCTGTACCCGCGAATCCGCGACGATCGAGCGAAGCCCTTATGCCAGCGCAGTACTTTCGAAACCTGACCGGAAAACACCGCAGTGCGACCGCGAACCGCCAGCTCGGGTTTTCGCTCGCGTTCGTCGCCGGCGCGGCCAATGCCGGCGGCTTTCTCGCGGTCAAGCAATACACGTCGCACATGAGCGGCATCGTGTCGGCGATCGCCGATCAGACGGCCCTCGGCGACGTGCGGCTCGCGCTCGCCGGCATCAGTTCGCTGGGGGCGTTCCTGATCGGCGCCGGCTGCTCGGCGATCCTCGTCAACTGGGGCCGCCGCCGCGGGCTGCACAGCCAGTTCATGCTGCCGCTGCTGGTCGAGGCCGCGCTGCTGTTGCTGTTCGGACTGCTCGGCAGCCACCTCGCGCTGTGGGAAACGTTCTTCGTGCCGGTGACCGTCACGCTGCTGTGCTTCATCATGGGGTTGCAGAACGCGACGATCACGAAGCTCTCCGGCGCGGAAATCCGCACGACGCACGTCACGGGCATCGTGACCGACCTCGGCATCGAGCTCGGCAAGCTGTTCTACTGGAACCGCTCGGCCATCGAAGTCGACGCGCACGCGGTAATCGCCAACCGGTCGAAACTGCGGATTCACGCGACGATGCTCGCGTCGTTCTTCGTCGGCGGCCTGGCCGGCGCGATCGGCTTCAAGCACGTGGGTTACGTGTCGACCGTGCCGCTCGCCGCGGTGCTCGTCACGCTCGCCGTCGTGCCGGTGATCGACGATCTGCTCGCGCTGGTGCGCAGCAAACGCTGATCGTGCGGCGCTTGCCGCGGTAACGCCGAAAACGGATCGATTATAATTTGATTAACATATCGACCACCCTCGCCCCGTCATGGAAACGAAAACCGCCCGCCTGACCGTCCTGATCGATCCCGCGAAGAAGGAAGCCTTCGAGATGCTCTGCGCGGAGCAGGATCTTACGCCGTCGCAAGTCGTGCGGCAGTTGATCCGCGACTATCTCGACCGGCACGGCGTCACGTACAAGACCCGCAGCGCGATCGGCAAGCGCGTGAAGTAAGCACGGCCGCACAGGCCGAGCGCGGCCCGCCCCTCTCGGTACGGCTACGCGCCGATCTCCCAACGTTCGTGCGACTGCGCGCGCCAGACCAGCCGCCGCGAATCGATGCCCTCGCCGTGCTTCATGCGTCTCGCGGTAGCGGCCAGCTTCAGTTCACCGGCCTGCGGGCACGCGAGCGCCCGCTCCAGCAGGATACGCAACGACGGCAACCGGCTGCCGTCCTTCCATGCGAATGCAACGAAGTTGTTGTCGTCGCCGCACGGCACCAGCGCATACGACGAACCGAATACCGATCGCAACTGCTCGAGGTGCTGCGGCAATGCAGGATCGTCGTCCATGAAGTTGATCGCGAGCACGCCGGATTCGCTCAGGCGTGCGCGGCACGCATCGAGAAAAGTGGCACCCGTACAGCGGCCGCGCATGCCGTCGGCGACGAACGCATCGTGCAGGATCACGTCCGTGCGGACGTCCGCCCGCTCCAGATGATCCGCGCCGTCGGCGCACACCACGGTGAAGCGCGCATCGTCGGCAGGAATCCTGAACGTGTCGCGCAGCGCGATCACGTCGGGATTGATCTCGACCGCATCGATCGTCGTGCCGGGCAGGTGGCGGTAGCAGTACTTCGCGAGCGACCCGCCGCCGAGCCCGAGCATGCAGATGTGTGCGGGCTCGGCCAGCAGCAGCAGGAAGCCCATCATCACGCGCGTATAACCGAGTGCGAGCCGCACCGGATCATGCAGCGACATGAAGCTCTGGGTGCCGAAATGATCGAAGTGCAGCGAGACCGCGTGCTGCGTCTCCAGCACGAACGGCCGGCCGTCGTTCAGCGGCGTCGCCAGGAACCTGACGAACGCGTCGTAGGCAGTGCGATCCTCGGCCATGTGCGGGTAGTCGAATGAAAAAGACAGCGGCTGAAAACGCGGATGCAACGGTCGCCTGACCGTGCGCTCAGACCTTCTTCAAGTAGCACGCCTTCAGCATGAAGCCGCCCATGTCGGTCTTGCAGTCGACTTCGTGATCGCCGCCGACGAGCCGGATGCTCTTGACCTTGGTGCCCATCTTCAGCGTGATCGACGAACCCTTCACGCGCAGGTCCTTGATCAGCACGACCGAATCGCCGTCTGACAGCACGTTGCCGTTCGCGTCCTTGACGACGTCGCCCGCCGGTTCGTCACCGGCGTCGGCGCCGGCGTCGGCCGACCATTCGTGGCCGCAGTCCGCGCACACGGTCAGCGCGCCGTCGGGGTAAGTGTTTTCCATCGCGCATTGCGGGCAGGCGGGGGCATTCATTGCAGCTTCCATTCGGGAGGAGTTCGGGTCGGTCGACGATGCCGGGCGAGCAGGTTGCGCGCCCGGATACGCCGAGACTCGCCCGCCGGCAACGCCGCGGGGCCGGCATCGGCGCACACGGCATTATAATGTAATTCACATGATCTGGCCGATGCATTATAATCCCCCACTTTCCGACAATCCGCGAATTTGAATACGCCTTTGCAGCGGATGTCGGCATGTTCGCGCCGAATGGCGCGTACAATGCACCCGGCCGGCACCCGCGCCCCTGCGGGAATTCGTGACATGCCAGCCGCCCGATGTCCGCTACACGTGCGTAACCCTGCATGTCGCGCGCCGCCCCGCCCACTTGTCCGGAGGCTTTCCAGCATCGTGGCAACCGTTGTGTACGTTGAAATCGGCCCCGCATGGAACCGCAATCGCGGCCGCGCCGCGCGCGATGCGACCGTCGACGCGGCACGCCGCTTCGACAGTGACATCCAGTTGATCGCGAACGGGCACGGCAGCAATGCAAAAGACAGCGGCGCGATCGCGTCGCTGCAGGTTCACGGCGGCACGTCGGCCCAGGTGCTCGCCACCGGCCCCGACGAGGAAGCGGCGCTGCACGCGCTGCTGCCGTTGTTGCAGGCAAGCTGATGCTTGCACCTCCTCCCGTCCGGCCGTGTGCCGCCCACCCCGAAACGCCATTTCCCGAGGAAGCCATGAACGATACGCTCACGTCCAACACCCCCAACCTGTCGGCCTCCGCGATCTGGGCGCTCGAACGCCTCGCCGATGTTCGCTACGGCCGCGATGCGCCGGCGCTCGGCTGGTCGATCGCGCGGGAGCTCGTCAACGCCGGGTTCGTCAGCCATCCTCCGCACGGCCGCTCCGGCGCATCGATCACGGCCGAAGGGCGCTCGTTCCTGAAAAGCCGCAAGTAACGCCGTCCGGCACGGGCGCGATCCCGCATTGCGCGCAGCACGCGGGCGCGGCGATGACCACCGTCAGGAAGCAGGCCGACCGCTCGCCGCGGTCGGGATTCGCTACAGGCGTTCGCTACACGGCCACGAACGGCCGCATTCATCGAACGCCCCGCGCGATGCACCCGACCGCGACGTCGGCACGCGAGCCGGTCCGCGCGGGCACCGCCGGCCGGCGCCGTCCGCGCGATGCGCCCGCATGCCCCGATGCGGGCGGGGAATTGCGTCCACGTCGCCGTTTACGCGGTATCGTACGAGACCCGAGCGCGGCGCCCTGCGTCGCCGCCCCTTCCTCATGGAACGCCCGATGACATTCAGCGCCGTGCCCCCCCCGTCTCGTCTCCGCCCGTTCTCGACACGCCCCGTCTGATCCTTGAAGGCCACCCGCTCGGCGACTTCGACGCACTCGCCACGATGTGGGCGGAACCGGGCGTCGTCGCGCACATCTTCAACGGCGCGCCTTCCACGCCGCGCGACTCGTGGATGCGCATGCTCGCGTATCGCGGGCTGTGGTCGCTGCTCGGCTATGGGTACTGGGCGATTCGCGAAAAGGCGTCGGGGCGTTACGTCGGCGATCTCGGCTTCGCGGATTTCCACCGCAACATCGACCCGCCGATCCGCGGCGTGCCGGAAGCCGGCTGGGCGCTGGCGACGTGGGCGCAAGGCAACGGCTATGCGACCGAGGCGCTCGCGGCCGCGCTCGCATGGCTCGACGCGCAACAGCGGTTCGAGCGCAGCGTGTGTCTGATCGCGCCGACCAACGTCGCGTCGATCCGGGTCGCGGAGAAAGCCGGGTACGGCGAGCCTCAGCGCATCCGCTTCAACGACGCCGATTCATTGATGTTTTCACGCAAGAGCCGGTAGGCGCGTCGAACCGGCGGCCAAGTCAGTCGGCGACCGGTTCGTAGCGATGCATGAAGAGGCCGTCGTCCATCGGCCAGCAGTTGCCGGATTCGTCGCGCACGATCCAGTCGCCCGGCTTCACGGATCGCCAGCCTTCCGGCGTCGCGATCGCCCACAGGCCGTGACGGCGCTCTACCCGTTCATGGTCGCCCTCGGCGAACCACCGTGTTGCATCGATCTGACTGGCGCGTTCTCTGAATTTCATGCCATCACCAAAGGAAACGGATTTCAGTGTCGCGTGGCCGCGGCGCCGGCATCGAGCGACCGCTGCCGCGTCCTCAGCGCGTTCGTTGCCGTGCGGGCTGCGTGCAGCGCCATCCAGCCCTCCGCGATGAGCGCCTCGAGCGTGTCGCGCGCGACGGTGGAAATCCGGACGTCGATCTCCTGCACTTTCATCAGCGCCGACACGACCTCGTCCGGTTGATCGGGTGCAAGCGCAACGATGAACGCCGAACGCGTCTCGGCGGCCCGGACGGCCTCGCTCCAGTCGGCGCGCGCCACCGCCGCTTCGATCGCATGCGTGAGTGCGTCGAGACTCTGGACGACTTGCAACGGCGTCATTTCGCTTCCCCCGTCAGTAATCGATAGCATCCGCCCGACTGCCCATCGGAGCCGGCGCGGCGGCGACCCGACTCGCGCGTGAGCGACATGACTCGACGCTTCGCCGAGACCGGTAGCCGATACGATCGCGAAACAGGCGCAATGCGCGACGCGCGGATCAGGTGTGTGGATTGTAGGGAGCGGAACGCGGCGACGTCGGTAATATTTTGTAATGATATGTCGACTAACCTTGCCTGGCCTGGTGTCGGGCGGTGCGCGACGTCGAAGTGGCGCAAACGTTTTCGTCTGACGGATGCGCGGGCGCGCATCGTCCCGAGCGCCGCACCGGCTCTCGCATCGAACCGTTTCAGCCTCACGCGCGGCCCCGCGTCGCTTGCCCCGCGCGTTTCCTCTGATGGCGGCGATTGGCGCGCAGATAAGCTCACCGAACGATCCAGATTTCCCCACATTCCATCGGAATGTTGCGCAGTATCATCCACGTCGCTTCGGCCACGACACGCTCGGACTGGGCCTGACCGCTCGCCACCTTCCCGTTTTGCCCCTTCGTTTAGCGATGCCCATCCGAATCCTGATCGTCGAAGACGACGTCCCGCTGTCCGCGCTGATCGCCGAGTACCTGCGCACGCATCATTACCAGGTGGACACGCTGTGCGACGGCGCCGGCGCGGCAGCGGCGATCGTCGGGAGCCGCCCCGACGTGGTGCTGCTCGACGTCAATCTGCCGGGCAAGGACGGCTTCGAGATCTGCCGCGCGGCGCGCATCCAGTACGACGGCATCGTGATCATGGTGACGGGTCGCGACGAGCCGTTCGACGAATTGCTCGGCCTGGAACTGGGCGCGGACGATTTTCTCCGCAAGCCGCTCGAACCGCGTCTGCTGCTCGCGCGAATCAAGGCGCAGTTGCGGCGCACGCGCGTGCCGGCGGGCGACGCCGTGCAGGCTTCGCCGCAGCGATACGTGTTCGGCAAGTTCTCGATCGACCGGGCCGATCGCCGCGTGCATCTGCCCGACGGCAGCATGCCGCGCCTGACGTCGACGGAATTCGATCTGCTGTGGGCCCTCGTGTGCCGCGCGGGCGAGGTGGTGAGCCGGGAAGACCTGACGCTGCTGCTGCGCGGCATCGCGTTCGACGGCCTCGATCGTTCGATCGACGGCCGCATCTCGAAGCTGCGCCGCAAGCTGCGCGACGACGCGAACGAACCGAAACGGATCAAGACCATCCGCTCCAGGGGCTATCAGTTCAGCAAGCACGCATGGGATTGAGGCCGCGCGCGGGCCGCCGGACGGCGTTGCGCGAGCGCGGCACGCGATGCCCGCCGCGCGCGCGAGGCTACTGCGCGCGCGCCGTGCCGGTATCCTCATTCGCGGCCGGCCCCGCCTGCCAGCCGCCGCCGAGCGCCTTGTACAGCGCGACGAGGTCGGTGGTCGTCTGCAACGCGCCCTGCTCGGCCTGCTGCCGGCCCTCCGACCATTGCCGCTCGGCATCCAGCACGTCGAGGAACGGCGACAGGCCCTTCCGGTAGCGATCGCGCGCGAGGTCCAGCGCGCCCTGTTCGGCCTTCACCGCGTCGTCGAGCGCGGCCGCGCGCGCCTGGTCGGTGCGGTACACGGCCAGCGCATTGTCGACGTCGCGCAGCGCGACGAGCACGGCTTGCCGGTACGCGAGCGCCGCTTCGGCCTGGCGCGCCTGCGACAGCCGCAGGTTCGACACGAGCGCGCCGCCGGAAAAGATCGGCAGCGACACGGCCGGCCCGAACGCGTAGAACAGATGCGACCAGTGCGCGAGCTCGCGCACGTGCGACGCGCGCAGGCCGACCTGCCCCGTCAGCGAAATGTCCGGATAGAACTGCGCGACCGCGACGCCGACGTCGGCGGTGGCCGCATGCAGTTCGGCCTCCGCACGGCGGATGTCGGGGCGCCGGCGCGCGAGCGTCGACGGCAGGCCGACCGGCACGGTCGGCGGCACCGCCGGCAACGCGCGCGGGGCGGCCAGCCAGTCGTCGAGCGCGCCCGGCGCCCCGCCGACCAGATAGGCGAGACCGTTGCGCAGCAGCACGATCTGCTGGTCGAACTGCGGCAGTTGCGCGCGGATCTGCGCGAGCCGCGCGTCGGCGCTGCGCACGTCGAGATCGCTCGCGAGGCCGTGCGCGGCCTGCTCGCGCGTCAGGTCGAGCAATTCGCGCTGCGCGCGTTGCAGGTCGTCGGCCAGCGCGCGCTGCGCTTGCGCGCCGCGCAGTTGCAGATAGGTCTGCGCGACTTCGGCCTCGAGCGACAGCAACGCGTCGTCGCGGCTCGCGACCGCGGCACTCGTCTGCGCGCCGGCCGCTTCGACCGAGCGGCGCACGCGGCCGAACAGGTCCAGTTCCCACGATGCGTCGAACCCGGCCTGCCACAGGTTGACCGGCGATTCGAGGGCATCGAGCGCGCCGCGCGCACCTTGCTGCACGCTTGCTCCGGTGCCTGGCCCGAACCGGTCGAGCGGTGAGCCCGGCGCGCCGAGACGATCGACGCGCTGGTCGATGCCCTGCTCCTCGACGATGCCCTTCAGGCCGAGCTGCTCGCGCTGGTAGCTCGCGTTCGCGCGCACGTTCGGCAAGCCCTGCGCGGCGGCCGCGCGCACCTGCGCGCGTGCCTGCGCGATGCGCAGCACGGCCGCCTGCACGTCGAGGTTGTCGTGCGCGGCGCGCTCGACGAGCCGGTCGAGCAGCGGATCGCCGAACGCGCGCCACCAGCGCGGATCGGGATCGGCGTCGATCGTGGGCGACGACCGCGCGGCCACGCCGGATGCGGGAGACGCCGCCTGCCCGTCCGCCTGCATCGCATGCCAGGTGGCCGGGACGTCCGCTTGCGGCGGCTGGTAATCGGGGCCGACGGTGCAGCCGGCGATGATCGTCGTCATCGCGCCGCACACGATGCGGCGAATCAGGCGGTGGCTGCGATTGTCGCGGCGCATGCGCATGTCAATGCCCTCCCGCGCCGCGCGCGGCCTTCGCCGGCGAGAACAGGAACGTCAGCGGAATGCTGAACGCGCAGAACACCGCGAGGATCGCGAACACGTCGATATACGCGAGGATCGTCGCCTGCGAGACGAACGTTTCGTAGAGCCGGCCGGTCGCGGTCTGCAACGCGGCCGGCGGCGGCGCGCCCGTCAGCGCGCCGATCGCGCGCGCGTTCTCCCGCAGCGCATCCTGGAAGTTCTGCGACAGCGTCGACATGTGCGTGGACAGGTGCGCCATGCGCGCCTGCGTGCGCTCGCGGATCAGCGCGGTCGACACCGAGATGCCGATCGAGCCCGCGACGTTGCGGAACATCGTGAACAACGCGGACGCGTCGTCGTTGAGCCGCCGCGGCACGGTCAGGTACGCGAGCGTCGTGATCGGCACGAACATGAAGCCGATCGCGAGCGACTGCGCGCACCGGATCATCACGAGGTGCGTGTAGTCGATGTCCGGCACCAGCATGCGCGAATAGATCAGCGCGCCGCACAGCAGCACGAAGCCGAACCCGACGAGATAGCGCGTCTGCACGTGCGGCATCAGCCGGCTCACGAGCGGAATCTCGAGCGTGATCAGCAACGCGCCGGGCGACAGCACGAGCCCCGCGAGCGTCGCCGTGTAGCCGAGATGCTGCTGGGCGAGCTGCGGCACGATCACCGCGCTGCCGTACAGCACCGCCGCGAACGTCGCGATCGTCACGCAGCCGAGCGCGAAATTGCGGTCGCGCAGGCACGACAGGTCGACCACCGGTTTCTTCGTGCGCAGCAGCCACAGCGTCGCGCCGATCAGCCCGAGCGCGGACAGCACCGCGAAGACGCGGATGAAGGTCGAGCCGAACCAGTCCTCGTCCTCGCCGCGATCGAGCATCACCTGCAGGCAGCCGAGCCCGATCGCGATCAGCCCGATGCCGATGTAGTCGATCGAGATCCCGCGCTCGGCGCCGCGCCGCCACGGCGGATCCTCGACGAGCTGCATCACCGCGAGCACGGTCAGCGCGCCGATCGGCACGTTGAGCAGGAACACCCCGCGCCACGAGAAATGGTCGGTGATCCAGCCGCCGAGCGTCGGCCCGAGCACCGGCGCGACGACGATCGCGATCGCCGAGATCGAGAACGCGCGGTTGCGCTGCTCGGGCGGGAACGTATCGAGAATGATCGACTGCTGGTTCGGCTGCAGCCCGCCGCCGAACAGCCCCTGCAGCACGCGGAACACGATCAGTTCGCCGAGGTTGGTCGCGACGCCGCACAGGAACGAGCACACGGTAAACGCGGCGATGCACAGCAGGAAGTAGCGCTTGCGGCCGAGCAAGCGCCCGAGGAAGCCCGAGATCGGCAGCACGATGCCGTTCGCGACGAGGTACGACGTGAGCGTCCAGGTCGCCTCGTCGTAGCTCGCCGACATCGTGCCGGCGATGTGCGGCAGCGCGACGTTGACGATCGTCGTGTCGAGCACCTCCATGAACGCGGCGAGCGTGACGACGATCGCGATGAGCCACGGGTTCGCGGCGGGGCGCCATGCGCCGCCGGACGCGCCGCCGCGGTCGGGCGGCCGGTTCATCGGCGGGCCTCGCGAGGCGGGAACGGCATGCGGGTATCGGGCATCGGATCGCTCCGGTCGACGCCGGCCGCGGCACGGCGGCCGGTCATTTCAGATGGACGGTCGGCTCGACCGACAGGCCGAGACCGAGCGGCGGACGGGTCGGCAGCGGGCCGTCGAGCACGATCTTCACCGGCACGCGCTGCACGATCTTCACGAAGTTGCCGGTCGCGTTCTCGGCCGGGAACGCGGAGAAGCGCGAGCCGCTGCCGAGCTGGATGCTGTCGACGTGGCCGTGCAGGTCGAGATCGGGATACGCGTCGACCGACACGTCGACGCGATCGCCGACGCGCATCCGTTCGAGCTGCGACTCCTTGAAATTCGCGGTGATCCACACGCGCGGCGTGACGATCGAGAAGATCGACGTGCCGGCTTGCAGGAACGAGCCCAATTGCACGTTGCGCCGCGTGACCCAGCCGTCGGACGGCGCGCGCATCTCGCAGTACGACAGGTTCAGGTTGGCCGTCTCGAGCTGCGCGCGCGCCTGCAGCACCTGCTGGCGGCGTTCCTCTACGGCCGTCTCGGCCTGCCGGATCTGCTGCGGCACGAGGCTCGCGGTGCGCGCCTGCGCCTGGGCCATCGCGACGTTCGCGTCGGCGGTCGCGCGTTGCGCGTCGGCCGCATCGATCGCCTGCTGGGAAGTTGCGCGCGCATCGACCGCCCGCTGCCGCGCCTGCGCGGCGAGCGCCTGCCGGTACGCGGCTTCCGCCGATTCGATCTGCGCGCGTGCCTGCCGGTACTGGGCCGGATACTGCACACGCGCGATATCGAGCTGCACGCGCGCCGCGTCGAGCTGCGCCTGTGCGAGACCGAGCTGCGCCTGCGCCGCGTCGACCTGCGCGCGGTAGTCGCGCGGATCGATCTCGACGAGCAGGTCGCCGCGCCGTACGAAGCTGTTGTCGTCGACCGCGAGCCGCGTCACGTAGCCGGACACGTGCGGCGCGACCGCGATCGCGTTGCCGTCGGTGTACGCATCGTCGGTGCTTTCCTGGTTGCGCGTCGCGAGCCACCAGACGAGCCCGCCGACGAGCAGCACGACCAGCACCGCGCCGAGAATGATCAGCGTTTTCTTACTGGGCCGCTTGCGTTCGCCTTCGCCGTTGTTGCCGTCCCCGTCTCCGTCGCCGCCGGTGCGGCCGCCGCGATCGTCGTGCGGATGGCCGTCGCCACCACCGCCGCCCGGCGCGTCGGTCGGGTGCTCGCCGTTGCGGCCCGGCGCCGCTCCCGAGCCGCTGCCGCCGCCGGACGGGTCGTCGCCCGCGCGGGCGACGACGGCAGGCCAGCGGGTAGGCAGCGGCGTCGACAGTACGACGCCGGCCACCGCCGGCGCGAACGCGTCCGGCGCGCCGGTGCCGCGCCGTCCGGGTGTCGACGTGCGCCGCAGCGCGACGCAAGATCGCTCACGAACGGACCACGGGCACAGGATCGCATCGGACATGAAACGGGGCTCCAGGCGGCGGCCGCGGGCGCCATTGCCCGCGCCGACCTCAAGCGCGCGATCGAGCAAACAGCGGGCCCGGCAACGCGCGTCGTCCACCGCGGCATGCGCGATGCGCGACGTGTACGCCTCGACCGCCCCGACAGGACTCGCGAACCATGACACGCTCGACCCCGCTCGACACCGACACACGCGACGAAGATCGCGGCGACAGCACGCCCGGCCCCGAAGGCAAGCGCCGCGGCACCGCCACGCCGCCGCCGCGCAGCGCGCACGACCCTGCCGAAGGCAAGCCGGCCGCACCGCCAAGCGGGACGCCGCCGCGTCGCACGCCCTCTGCCGAACACGGCGACGCGTGATCGACGCGCGTCGCGCCATACCGCCGTCCCGCTCGCGCGAAACGGCCGCAGCGGGCGGCGGCAGAAATGACAAGCCGTTGAAAAATCGCGGACGAAGGCCGGCCAGCGGGCCCGAAACACTCGCACGAGGGCACATGCGACAGCGAAGCGGGAACGCACGTTGCGGCAGGGGGCGCATGGATCTTTCGCCCATCTGCCGCGTGCCCTGCATGACGCTACCCGACCCGTCCGATTTCCCCGTTCGCGCGGTACCGCTCGCGCCGCTGGCGAAGGAACGCGCCACGATCGTCTGCCATCGCAACCGGCGCGTGCTGCTGGTCGCCCGCGGGCGATCGTCGCGCTGGACGCTGCCCGGCGGCGTGATCCGGCGCGGCGAATCGGCGCTCGACGCCGCGCATCGCGAACTTCGCGAGGAAACCGGGCTCACCGGTCTCGAACTCGCGTATTTCTTCTACGTGGACGGCAGCGTGAAGCGTCATCACGTGTTCGTCGCGAGCCTGCCGCGCGGCGCGCACGCTTGCCCGGGCCGGGAAATCGCGCTGTGCCGCTGGGTCGGCATCGACGCGGTGCCGCACTGGCCGGCGAGCGCGCCGACGCAGCGCATCATCCGTCAGTTCGCGGGCCTGTGCGTGGCGAGCGATCCGCGGCCGGGCGCGGTCACGCGTCTTTCGCCGTCTCGCTGAGCCCGGCGACGGGCGGCTGCGGATCGCGCGCAAGCCCTTGCGCGAAGACCTTCAGCCCTTCGAGCAGCGGCGTCAATGCATCCCACAGCGCCTCGTCGTGCAGCAAGCGGTAGACGCCGCGAACGCCGGGCGCGACGTGCGGGTGCTGCGCCGGTTGCCATGCGCCGACGTGATGCAGCGCGTCGGCCGCCGCGAACGCGGCGCGGCCGAACTGTTCCGGCGGAATGCGCGAGAGCGCCGTCACGAGCATCGCGAGATTCTGCATGCCGCTCTGCATGCCGGGCTTGTCGAGCGCGTCGACGAACGTGTCGGCCAGCCGCGCGTTCGCGCTGACGACCTCGTTCGCGAAGCGCAGGAAGCCGTGCCGATGCAGGCTGCCGAGCAGATGTTCGAGCGCGTCGTGCGCGCCCGGCTCCGGATGCGCGGACGTCGTGTCGGGAGGCTGGCGTTCGGTCATGGGTGGCTCCGGTTGAGGCGCCAGGCTGCCGTCGTTCCGGCAGCCGTGCGTGCGCCGAATGCATGTCGTACTCGTTCACCGGCCCCCGCCGGGGCGGTCAGCCGCGGCCGCGTCACTGCGAATGACCGTCGGTCGGCGCCTTGTATTCGCTGCGCGCGCCCATCGCGTCCTCGACGCGATGCACGCCATGCAGCGCGGCGACACCGTCGATCAGCGCCTGCCGTTCGGCCTCGTCGACCTGTCCGGTCAGGCACACGTTGCCGCGCTCGACGCTCACGTCGATGTCGCGCGGGCGAGCGACGAGCCGGCCGAGCGCCGCACGCACGCGCTCGGCGACCTGTACGTCGTTCGCGTCGCCCGCGAGCCAGTCGGCCCGCAGCCCGGCGATCGCGCCGCGCGCATGGTCGGCCGCCCGCTTCACCTGCGTATTCGCATAATCGGCCACGTCGTGCCGGCCCGCGGCCGCCTTGTCGCGCAGATACGCGCGGCGGCGCCGGCCGGACGCAGGATCGAGGAAGTACATCGCGGCCGCCCCGCAGGCGACGGCCACCGCAAGATTCAACAACGGATTCGACGAGACTCTGGAGTTCATGGCGGCACCCTGGGCTATACCCGGAACGACCGGGCTTCGTGTCGGCATGCAGCACGTGCCGTTCCCCGCCGCGAGCGGCGCGAACGAGCCGTCGCGCCGCGATGCGGCGCCGGAAACGACAAGCGTTTGAAAAATCATCGGGCCGCGCATCGCTCGATCGCGAGATCAGGATTCGGGCGGCGTGTCGGCCGTTTTCGTGTCGGCCGCTTCGGCCCGTTTTCCGCCCGGCTCGTCGTCGCCGCGCTCGGCCGCGCGCTGCGCCATTTCGACGTAGGTCTGCGCCAACGCGCGCAATTCTTCCTCGGACGCATCCTCGATCCCGATCAGCCGGTCGCTCGCCGCGCGCGTGACGGCGAGCAGTTCGTCGAGCTTCAGGTGCAACGCCACGCTGTCGCGATTCTGGTTGCGCTGCAGCAGGAACACCATCAGAAACGTGATGATCGTGGTGCCGGTATTGATGACGAGCTGCCACGCGTCCGAGTAGTGAAACACCGGCCCGCTCACGAGCCATATCGCAGTGATCGCGACCGCGCTGCCGAATGCGACCGGCGAGCCGGCCCAGGTGGTCACGCGCGACGCAAAACGTTCGAACGCACGGGTAACGGCGTGCCCGGCCGGCCCGGAACCGGCGCCGCGCTTGCACGCCGTGCCGCGACGGTCGCTCGGTGGTTCGTTGAGTTCGCGCATGAATGCCTCCCGGATCGATAGTCTGTTTGAATGCGCGCATGAGCCGCGTCGCCGCCCGCCGCGAACCGCACGCCAGCGGCCGCTCGGGGTTCGGTCCCGCGTGCGCGCCGTCGGGAGAAGCATCGCGCGTGCCCGCCCCGTACGCCCGTGCAGCGCCGGCTTTAGCGCGGTGCGTGCGTGTCCTCGTCGTCCGGGAAATAGCGCGTGTCGGTCAGTTGAGCGATGCCGTCGAGATCCGGAAAGATCGTCGCGATGCTCACGCCGACGCCGGCAAGCTCCTGCCGGATCGACGCGAACCGGGCGCCCGGCACGGCGATGCGCACGAGGCGGCCGGCGAGATCCGCGTCCTCGTCGAGCGGCACGAAGCGCCCGCCGCGCGCGTCATAACGGTGAATCGTGAACCAGCCGTCCTGCGCGGTGATCCTGGGCATGACGTGACGCGGCCGGAACACCTTGGTGCGCGTGACCTCCAGCGGCGCGCGCCGGTCCGCGGCGGTCGCGATGTCTTCGGCGTCGTGCGACAGGCACCACACCACGCCGTCGCCGCCCGATTCGCCCGCGCGCCTGACCGCGAACCACAGCGCGGCCAGCGCGTTGCCGGACCAGTCGAGCAGGCGCGTGCGCATCCCGTGCTGCTGCGCGAGCGCGAGCCAGTCGCATGCCTCGAGGTTCTGCCCGGGTTCGAGATGCGGCAGCGCGCGCCGCGTGAATTCGTCGAGCATCCGCGCTTCGACGTCGGGCGACGCGTGCTGCCGCGCGATGCCCGGCGCGAGCGGCCAGCCGGCATTGCACTGGCCGCGAAAAAGCCGCAACGCCATCGTCTGCCGCTGCCCGCCGATCACGGTCATGTAGTCGGCGACGCTGTCGATCGAGCGGCCTGTGCTCTCGCGCTTACCGTCCATGCATCGCGCCTCCCGCCGTGCCTGCCCGTACACGCGGCCATCGGCTCGGCGCGCGTCCGACGTCGCCGCTTGCCGGATGCGGAACCACCGGTACGGTCGCCCGCGTATCGCCGTCTCGCATCGCGGTTCACGGCGTGCTGCCGTGCTCCTTCTGCCAGCGCTCCATCAACGCGATCTCGTCGCGCTGCGCGGCGACGATCCGGCTCGCGAGTTGCCGCAGCGTCGGATCCTTGCCGTATTTGAGTTCGACCTGCGCCATGTCGATCGCGCCCTGGTGATGCGGCGCCATGTGCGCGACGAAATCGCGGTCGGCGTCGCCCGTGTACGGCGCGCTTTCCATCGCTTCCATCATTTTTCGGTCGGCGCGCTTGAACGCCTGCGTGGACGTGTCGGGCACGCTGACCGGATTGGCCGGGCGCAACTGTGCGGCCGCGGGCAGCGCCGACGCGCACGCCGCGAGCAGCGCGCTGGCGGCACAACGGCGTATGGATGAACGGTTGAATGCACGCATGAGACGAATCCTCGACAAGAAAGTGAACGGTCCGCGTGCGTCATCCCCCTTTCGTTCGCACGCATTGAAACGGCTGAGGCCGCGCGACCCGCGTTACCGCCACCACGCACGCGCGTCGCCGGGCGCGACCAGCGTGCGAATGCGGCCATCGTTGCGCTCCGGTCAGCTTGCTCGTTGCTCGCGGATGCCGCGTGCAACCGCCGTGCCCGACGCACGCGGCGCGGCACGTGCCTTGCGCGGCAGCCCCGCATCGGCTCATCCCGAACCAAGGAGAAACGGCATGGCGACAGTGGCGGATTTCATCGTCCAGCGGCTGTACGACTGGGGCGTGCGCCGCATCTACGGCTACCCGGGCGACGGCATCAACGGCTTTTTCGGCGCGCTGAACCGCGCGGACGGCAAGATCGAATTCATCCAGGCGCGCCACGAGGAGATGGCGGCCTTCATGGCGTCCGCGCATGCAAAATTTACAGGCGAGCTCGGCGTATGCGTCGCGACCTCGGGCCCCGGCGCCACGCACCTCGTGACGGGCCTGTACGACGCGCGGCTCGACCACATGCCCGTGCTCGCGATCGTCGGCCAGCAGGCGCGCGCGGCGCTCGGCGGCCACTATCAGCAGGAAGTGGATCTGCCGGCCCTTTACAAGGACGTTGCGGGCGCATTCGTTCAGCTTGCGACGGTACCGGGCCAGGTGCGGCACCTGGTCGACCGCGCGGTGCGCACCGCGCTCGGCGCGCGCACGGTCACCGCGCTCGTGCTGCCGAACGACCTGCAGGAGCTCGACTACGCGCCGCCGAAGCGCGCGCACGGCACCGTGCATTCGGGGGTCGGCTATACGGCGCCGAAAGTCGTCCCGTACGCGGACGACCTGCGGCGCGCGGCCGACGTGCTCAACGCAGGGTCGAAAGTCGCGCTGCTGGTCGGCGCCGGCGCGCTGAAGGCGACCGACGAGGTGATCGCGGTGGCCGACCGGCGCGGCGCCGGCGCCGCGAAGGCGCTGCTCGGCAAGGCCGCGCTGCCGGACGACCTGCCGTGGGTCACCGGCTCGATCGGGCTGCTCGGCACGAAGCCCAGCTACGAGCTGATGACCGAATGCGACACGCTGCTGGTCGTCGGCTCCGGCTTTCCGTATTCGGAGTTCCTGCCGAAGGAAGGCCAGGCGCGCGGCGTGCAGATCGACCTGAAGGCCGACATGCTGAGCCTGCGCTATCCGATGGAAGTCAATCTGGTCGGCGACAGCGCCGAGACGCTGCGCGCGCTGCTGCCGCTCCTGAACGAGCGGCGCGACACCGCATGGCGCGACCGGATCGCGAAATGGAACCACGACTGGCGCGAGACGCTCGCCGCCCGCGCGGCCGCGAAGGCCAGCGCGGGCCGCGGTGTGAATCCGCAACGCGCGTTCACCGAGCTGTCGCCGCGCCTGCCCGACGACGTGATCCTGACGAGCGATTCGGGCTCCTGCGCGAACTGGTATGCGCGCGACCTGATGATGCGGCGCGGGATGATGGGATCGCTGTCCGGCGGCCTCGCGTCGATGGGCGCCGCGGTGCCTTACGCGATCGCCGCGAAGTTCGCGCACCCGGTGCGCCCGGTGATCGCGATGGTCGGCGACGGCGCAATGCAGATGAACAACATGGCCGAGCTGATCACGGTCGCGAAATACTGGCGCCGGTGGCCCGACCCGCGCTGGATCTGCATGGTGCTGAACAACGAGGACCTAAACCAGGTCACGTGGGAGCAGCGCGTGATGGAGGGCGACCCGAAGTTCGACGCGTCGCAGCAGATCCCGAACGTGCCGTACTACCGCTTCGCGACCCTCCTCGGCCTCAAGGGCATCTACGTCGACGATCCGGAACAGCTCGGCGCCGCGTGGGACGAAGCGCTCGCGTCCGACCGGCCGGTCGTGCTCGAAGTGAAGAGCGACCCCGAGGTGCCGCCGCTGCCGCCGCACGTGACGCTGCAGCAGGCAAAGCATTTTGCCGAAACGCTGGCGAAAGGCGACCCGCGTGAAGCGAACGTGATCGTCGAGACCGCGCGGCAGGTGCTGTCGGCCGTGCTGCCCGGCAACGGCGAACACGGCGACAAGCGCGGCAAGGAAGGGAAAGGCGAATCGTAAGGCAAGCGCGCGGGACGGTGCTGGCCGATGTCGGCGTCGTCTCGCCCGTCGCCCGGCCGTGCGAGCACCGCCGAGCACCGCCGAGCACCGCGTTTACGACGCCTGACTTGCGCGAGTGTGAACGGGAAATCCCGCACATGCGCCGCGCCCTCACGTCGTATTCCTCGGATCGCAGCCCGACATCGTCACGCACGCCGAGTGGCCGTTCGAACAGCGCGTGCGCGTCGTCGTCGCGCCGCTGTATCCGGTACACCTGCACGAGCCGGAAGCCGGCCGCGGAAAAGCGCGTTCGACGACGTGAATGGCCGCCCAATTTACAAGCCGGCTGTAACGCACCAGCCGTCGTGCACGTCATCCCGCCCTTCCACGGCAGCATGCGTGCGAGCCGCGTGCGCATGAAGTTTGCTCCGCCGCGAACGGCCGTCGTCATGCCGCCCAACCCGGCAAGGAGTCGCGTTGCCCGTTCCGCCGTTCCTGAAAACCCGTCATGTCGCATGGATCGCACCGGTCGCGTGGACGATCGTGCCGATCGTCGCGCGCGCGGCCGCCGCGCCTGCCGAGCCCGGCAATCCGTCCGCCCCGTTGCCGCTCGCGTACGTCGTGCACGCGGCCGGCCCCGCGGCGCAGCCGGTCTTCGTGCTCGGCTGGGCGCTGCTGGCGCTGTGCACGTTCGTCTGCGTCGCGATCGCGGTGCTGCTGCTGATCGCGCTGTTTCGCCGTCGCGCGCAGGCAGGCGCCGGCCACGGCAGCGGGCTGACGATCGTGACCGTGGGCACCGCGATCTCGATCGCGCTGCTGTTCGGCGCGCTCGTCTACATGCTGCGGGTGCTGGGTGCCGTCGCCGCGCCGCCGCGTCCGCCCGCGCTGACGATCGCCGTGACCGCGCAAGACTGGTGGTGGGCCGTGCGTTATCCGGACGATATTGACGGGGCCGGCTTCGTCACGGCGAACGAGATCCATATTCCGGTGGGCGAGCCCGTTGCAATCGAACTGAAGAGCGCCGACGTGATCCACGCGTTCTGGGTGCCGCAACTCGCCGGCAAGACGCAGACGATACCCGGCCAGACCAATCGCCAATGGCTGCAGGCCGACCGGCCGGGCGTCTATCGCGGGCAGTGCTCGCAATACTGCGGCGCGCAGCACGCGCACATGGCGTTCGAAGTCGTGGCCGAGCCGCCGGCCGCGTTCCGTGCGTGGCTCGCCGCGCAGCGCCAACCGGCTGCGGCCCCCGCAGCGAGCGCCGAACGCCGCGGCCAGCGCGTGTTCGCCGCGCGCTGCGCGGGCTGTCACGCGGTGCGCGGCACCGACGCGGCCGGCGACGCGGGCCCCGATCTCACGCACGTCGGCACGCGCCGGCTGCTCGCGGCCGGCACGCTCGACAACACACCTGACAACCTGCGCCGCTGGGTCGCGCACGCGCAGCAGATCAAGCCGCAGTCGCTGATGCCGTCGATCGCGCTCGCGCCGCGCGACGCCGACGATCTCGCCGCGTATCTGGCGACGCTGCACTGAACCGAGGATGCCGATGGCCATTGCCCGCGACACGCCGGCCCCGCTCAACCGCGTACCCGATCTCGGCGAAGCACCGCCCGGTTCCGCGCACGAGCGCGCGCTGGCCGAGCTGTGGGAATCGGAACCCGGCTGGCGCGGCTGGCTCGGCACCGTCGATCACAAGCGCATCGGGCTGCGCTACATCGTCACCGCGTTCGCGTTCCTGCTGCTCGGCGGCGTGGAGGCGCTCGTGATGCGCATCCAGCTCGCACGGCCGAACGCGACGCTGCTCACGCCCGCGCAATACGATTCGCTGTTCACGATGCACGGCGTCACGATGATCTTCCTGTACGCGCTGCCGGTGCTGTCCGGCTTCGCGAACTACCTGTGGCCGCTGATGCTCGGCTCGCGCGACATGGCGTTCCCGCGGCTGAACGCGTTCTCGTACTGGTCGTTCCTGTTCGCCGGGTTGTTCCTGTACGCGAGCTTTCCGCTCGGCGCGGTGCCGGACGGCGGCTGGTTCAACTACGTGCCGCTCACGTCGCTCGACTACAGCGCCGGCGCGAACATCGACATCTATGCGCTCGGGATGATCCTGCTCGGCATCTCGACGACCGGCGGCGCCGCGAACTTCGTCATCACGCTGCTGCGGATGCGCGCGCACGGCATGTCGATCGACCGCGTACCGATCATCGTGTGGGGCACGCTGACCGCGTCGGTCGCGAACCTGGTGGCGGTGCCGTCGGTGAGCCTCGCGTTCCTGCTGCTGTGGCTCGACCGCAATGCGGGCACGCACTTCTTCGACGTCGCGCATGGCGGCCGGCCGCTGTTGTGGCAGCACCTGTTCTGGATGTTCGCGCATCCGTGGGTGTACGTGGTCGTGCTGCCGGCGATGGGGATCGTGTCGGACGCGCTACCGACCTTCTGCCGGCGGCCGCTCGTCGCGTACGAGGCCGTCGCGGTATCGACGGTGGCGACGATGCTGATCGGCTTCGAGGTGTGGGTCCACCACATGTTCGCCACCGGCATCGCGCCGCTCGCGCTCGCGTTCTTCGGCGCCGCGAGCATGCTGATCTCGATCCCGAGCGCGGTCGCGGTGTTTGCGTGGATCGCGACGATCTGGACCGGCCGCCCGGTCTTTCGCACGCCGTTCCTGTATTTCGCGGGCTTCGTGCTGATGTTCGTGATCGGCGGTGTGTCGGGCGTGATGACGGCGGCCGTGCCGCTCGACTGGCAGCTCACCGATACGTACTTCGTCGTCGCGCACCTGCATTACGTACTGCTCGGCATCAACGTGTTCCCGGTGCTCGGCGGCGTCGCGTACTGGTTCCCGAAGTTCACCGGGCGGATGATGAACGAGCGGTTCGGCCGCTGGACCTTCTGGGTCGTGCTGATCGGCTTCAACCTCGGCTTCTTCCCGATGCACGTTTCCGGGTTGCTCGGAATGCCGCGCCGCATCTATACGTATCCATCTGGAATGGGCTGGGACACGTCGAACCTGCTGACGACGATCGGCTCGTTCGTGTTCGGGATCGGCATCGTGATGTTCGTCGTCAACGCGCTGGTGAGCGCACGGCGCGGCGTGCGCGCCGGCGACAATCCGTGGGGCGCGGCGGGCCTCGAGTGGTCGGTCGCGTCGCCGACGCCCGTGTACAACTTCGCGGTGCTGCCGCTCGTCGCGTCGCGGCATCCGCTGTGGGAAACGCGCGACGATCCGACGCGCACCAGCCTGCGGATCGGCTACCGGCTCGCACACGGGCGCGAGGCGCTCGCGGTCACGCCGCTCGCCGCGGCGCCGAGCGCGATCCTGAAGATGCCCGACGACAGTTGCGTGCCGTTCGTGCTCGCGCTGCTCGCGACCGCCGTGTTCGCGGCGATGCTCGCGCGCTCGCCAACGCTCGTGTGCGTGGCCGCGGCCGGTTGCGCGGTCGCCACCGCCGTGTGGCTGTGGCCGCGCCGCGCGCTCGGGCAACGTGCTCAACTGCCCGCTCGCGCGAACACGCAGGCACCTGCCGCGGCCGCCGGGGCGCGCCCGGCCGAACCGCCGTCGGCCACGGTGCCGGCCGGCGCGCCGGCCGCCTGCATCGACCCGCTGCCGGTCGGCAGTTGCGGCGAACGTGCGGGCGGCTGGTGGGGCGTGCTCACGCTGATCGTGACCGAGGCCGGGCTGTTCGGCTATCTGCTGTTCTGCTACTTCTACCTGCAGTCGCAATGGTCCGCGCCGTGGCCGCCCGAAGGGATGCCGAAGATCGGGCTCGCGGCCGTCAACACGGTCGTGCTGCTGTCGAGCAGCGTGTTCGTGTGGCTCGCCGAGCGCGCGGTGCGGGCCGAGCGGCAGGCCCGCGCGGTCGCGATGCTCGTCGTCGCGCTGGTGCTCGGCACCGCGTTCGCGCTGGTCCAGCTTCACGAATGGCGCGACCATCCGTATGGCCCGACCGCGCACCTGTACGGCAGCCTCTATTTCACGATCACCGGGTTCCACCTCGCGCACGTCGTGGCCGGCCTCGCGATCCTCGCGCTGCTCGCGGGGTGGACGGCCGCCGGTTTCTTCAGCCGCGAGCGACGCGTCGCGCTGACGGTCGGCGGGCTCTACTGGCACTTCGTCGACATCGTGTGGCTGTTCATCTTCACCGCGCTGTACGTATCGCCGTTCTGGCTGAGGAGCACGGGATGAGCGACGCCCGACGCGCGTGGACCCCGCTGCTCGCGATCGCGGCCGGCCTCGTCGGCGCGCCCGCGCTGTGGTTTGCGCAGATGCTCGTGTCCGAAACGCTCGCGTCCACCGCATGCTATCCGCTCGGCGTCGCGCAGGCCGCGCCGCGCTGGACGCATGTCGGCGTGTGGCTCGCACTGATCGCCGCGGGCGCGTTCGCACTGGCCGCGGCCTGCGCGACGTGGCTCGCGCGGGCGTGGCGGCACCGATATCGACGCGATGCCGATGCGCCCGCCGTGACGCGCGACGACAGTACGCGCTTTCTCGCGCGCTGCGGAATGCTCGCCGCGCTCGGCTTCGTGATCGGTCTCGTGTTCACGGGAATCGTCACGGCTTTCGTGGGGCCTTGCAGTCCATGGCGCTGATCTCGTTCGCTTCGTGCTGCGTGCCCGGCCGCCGTGCGGGTGTCGCGCTCGCGCTGTGTGTCATGCTCGGCGCGTGCGACATGCAGCCCGACGACAACGCAGCGGCAGCCGGCGATACGGCCGGCGCCGCGTCGGCGGCCGAAGCGCCCGAGCCCGCGTCGGGCTGGCGGTTCGTGCGGATTCACGCGTCGGCGGCCGATGCCGGTGCGTCGATGTCCGCTCGTGCGAGAGAGGATCCGCGGCTTTCACGCCAGCGGGAGGCGAGTGTCGCCAATTCGGCAGCGTCCGGCGCTTCCGCCCCGCCGCCGGACTCCGCTTCCGCGTCGACCGCCCGCCGCCCGGTCATTGCCGCGGCGGCGGCGAGCGCCGACGCCGCGACGATCGCGCGCGGCCGCTATCTCGCGCTGGCCGGCGATTGCGCCGCGTGCCACGACGCGGCCGACCATACGCCGTACGCGGGCGGCCAGCCGGTGAATTCGCCGTTCGGGCCGATCTATGCGCCGAACATCACGCCGGACCCGACGCACGGGATCGGCCACTACACGCTGCGCCAGTTCGACGACGCGTTGCGGCGCGGCGTGCGCGCGGACGGCAGCCGGCTGTATCCGGCGATGCCGTACCCGTCGCTCGCGCACCTGACCGACGACGACGTGCGCGCGCTGTACGCGTATTTCATGCGCGGCGTCGCGCCGTCCCCGAACGCGGCGAAGCTCACGCAACTGCCGTTTCCGTTCAACCAGCGCTGGGCCCTCGGGCTGTGGAGCCTCGCGTTCGCGAACCGCGACCGGTTCACGCCCCAGCCGTCGCAATCAGCGCAATGGAATCGCGGCGCGTATCTTGTGCAGGGGCTCGGCCATTGCGGCGCATGCCATACGCCGCGCGGGCCGGCCTACAACGAACGCGGCTACGACGAACGCAGCCCCGCGTTCCTGACTGGCGGTATCAACGATCACTGGTTCGCGCCGAACCTGACCGGCGCGGACCCGGACGGCCTCGGCCGCTGGTCGACCGACGACATCGCCGCGTTCCTGCGCAGCGGCCATGCGGCGCGCGGCTCGGTGTTCGGCGCGATGGCCCCGGTCGTCGGCGAAAGCACTGCGTTGCTGACGGAGGACGATCGTCGGGCGATCGCCGTGTACCTCAAATCGTTGCCCGCGCAACCGACCGCCGCGACGAATCCGCTGGGCGTCGGCGTGCCGCGGTTGACGCCCGCCGGCCCGCGCCCGGAAAGCGGCCAGCAAGCGCCCGGGGCCGGTGTGTATGCGGGGTTCTGTGCGCGTTACCACGGTGCGGACGGCACGGGCGTGCGCGATCACGGGCCGGCGCTCGCGAGCAGTTCGGTCGTGCTGGCCGCCGATCCGACGAGCACGATCCGGATCGTCGTCGAAGGTGCTCGGCCGGCGCCGGGTGAAAACGGCCCCGTGCAGCGGATGCCGGCGATGCGCGGCACGTTGACGAGCGGAGAAATCGCGGCGGTGGTCAGTTACGTGCGCGGCGCGTGGGGGAATCGGGCGGCGCCGGTGTCGGAGCAGGATGTGAGGCGGTTGCGGCGAGCGATCCATCGGTAGTCGCGTGCCGCATGCAGGGCTTCCCGAACGATGCCGATCAGAGGCTCCGGCGCTACCGCTACCGGCTCGCAACGGCCTCGGCCTCCGGCGCCTGCCATCCTCCACCGAGCGCCTTGAACGCCGCGACCGCCGCACGCGCCGATTCGGTTCGCGCCTGCACGCGTTCGTCGGACGCGCGCAGCAAGCTTTCGTCGGCCTGCAACACTTCGATCAGGCTGACGACGCCTTTCTGGTAAGCCGCGAACGACGCGGCCCGCGCGCGGCCGAGCGAATCGACGCCGCTGGCCAGCACGGCCGCCTGTTCGTCGCGCTTGACGAGCGCAGAGAACGCATTTTCGACATCCTCGGTGGCGTGCAGCGCCGCGAGCCGATACGCGGCCAGCATTTCGGCTTCCTTTCCTTTGGCGTCGGCGATCTGCGCATTGATCCGGCCGAAGTCGAACAGGCGCCAGCGCAGGCCGAGCACGCCGGCCGCCTGGTTCGCGCCGCCGGCAAACAGGTTGCCCGCGCCCATCGTCGTCGCGCTGCCGAGCAATCCGCTCAGCGAAAACTTCGGGTAATACTCGGCAATCGCCACGCCGATGCGCGCGTTCGACGCCGCAAGCCGTCGCTCGGCGACCATCAGGTCGGGCCGCCGTCTGAGCAATTCGCCCGGCGTGCCCGTCGCCGCGATCCGCGGCGCCACCGGCACGTCGCCGCCGTCGAGCAGTTCCGCGCGATGCGTGCCGGGCTGCGCGCCGAGCATCACGTCGAGCGCATTCATCGCCGTGTCCAGCGCCGCTTCGAGCACCGGCACCGTCGCACGAACCTGCGCGAGCGCACCTTCGGCCTGCCTGACCTGAAGCTCCGCCGCGAGCCCCTTCCCGTACAGCAGATTGATCGTCGACAACAGATCCTGCTCGGTCCGCACCTGATGCCGCGCGACCTTCAGCCGGCCCTGCAACCCGCGAATCGTGATGTAGATGTCGGCCGTCTGCGCGGCGACGGCCAGGCGCGTGGCGACCGCCGCCGCTTCGGACGCCTGATAGTCGGCAAGGGCGGCTTGCCGCCCGCGGCGCAGCCCGCCGAACACATCCAGTTCCCAGCTCGCGTTGAAATCGGCTTCGTAGGCGCTCCCGTGACGGTCGAAACCGGGCGTCGAATCCAGAACGCGCCCCAACGGCGTTTCGACCGACTGATAGACGCGCGCGGCCTGGCCCGTCACATTGCCAGACGGCAACAGCGCCGCATTGGCCGCCCCGAGCCCGGCACGCGCTTGCGTGACGCGGGCCGCGGCCTGCGCGAGATCGAGGTTCCGTGCAAGCGCGAGCGTGACGAACCGGGTCAACTGCGGATCGCCGAAGCCCGTCCACCACGTCGCGAGTTCGGCGTCGGCCGCCGCGCGCCGCTGCTCCACGGCGCTCTGGCCCTGGAAGCGCTGCGGCATGGCGACGTCCGGCCGCACGTAGTCGGGACCGACGGCGCATCCGGCAGACAGGAGCGCGGCGAGCAGCGCGGCAACGATGGGTTTCGGTAGCATGACGGTTTCAGTCAAGATCAGGCGGTGACTATAATACCAAATAGTCACTCGTTGTCCATCCCTGCCAGCCGCAACCCATGAAAGAAAACACCGCTTCCCCCGCGCCCGCACGCGGCCCGGCCGATCACGACGTGCGCGACCAGATCGTGGCCGCCGCCACCGAGCACTTCAGCCGGTACGGCTACGAGAAGACGACCGTGTCCGACCTCGCGAAGTCCATCGGCTTCTCGAAGGCCTATATCTACAAGTTCTTCGAGTCGAAACAGGCGATCGGCGAGATGATCTGCTCGAACTGCCTGCATGAAATCGAGACCGACGTGCGCGCCGCCGTCGCCGAAGCGGAACGGCCCACCGAAAAGCTGCGGCGCATGTTCAAGGTCTCTACTGAAGCGAGCCTGCGGCTGTTCTTCCGCGACCGCAAGCTGTACGACATCGCCGCGTCGGCCGCCACCGGCAACTGGCAGTCGGTGCAGGCCTATGAGGCCCGCGTGCAGAAGCTGCTGCGCGAGGTGCTGCAGGCAGGCAGGCAAAGCGGCGAGTTCGAGCGCAAGACGCCGCTGGACGAAACCGCGACGGCGATCTACCTCGTGATGCGACCGTACCTGAATCCGCTGCTGCTGCAGTACAACCTCGACACGACCGACGCCGCGCCGGCGCAGTTGTCGAGCCTGGTGCTCCGCAGCCTCGCCCCATGAACCGACACCGTTTGTGACCATTGACTATTTTGGTCACTAGATACACAATGAAAGCCCCGATCACCTCGTCAGTGGGTCTTTCATGGTCCGGCGTCGCCTCGCTCTCCTTGCAGTCGCTTCCGCGCTGCCCCTCGCGCTAGCCGCCTGCAGCGGAAAAGCGCCTTCCGATCCGCGCACGGAAGCGCCGCTCGTGCGTACCGCCATCGTGCACGCAGCCGCGCCCGCGTCGCGGTCGTTTACCGGCACCGTCGCCGCCCGCGTGCAGAGCGACCTCGGGTTCCGGGTGTCCGGCAAGGTGCTGGAGCGGCTCGTCGATACCGGGCAAACCGTCCGCCGCGGCCAGCCGCTGATGCGCATCGACCCCGTCGACCTGAAGCTCGCGGCGCGCGCACGCGATGAAGCGGTGGCCGCGGCACGGGCACGCGCGCGGCAGACCGCCGAAGACGAAGCGCGCTACCGCGACCTGCGCGGCACCGGCGCGATATCGGCATCGGCCTATGACCAGGTCAAGGCCGCGGCCGACGCCGCGAAAGCCCAGTTGAGCGCCGCCGAGGCCGACGCCGACGTCGCGCGCAATGCGACCGGCTACGCGGAACTGGTCGCGGACGGCGACGGCGTCGTGATGGAAACGCTCGCGGAGCCCGGCCAGGTCGTCAGCGCCGGCCAGCCGGTCGTGCGGCTCGCGCACGCCGGCAGCCGGGAAGCGGTGATCCAGCTGCCGGAAACGCTGCGCCCCGCGGTCGGATCCATCGCGCAGGCAGAGCTGTTCGGCAAGCCGGGCGCGAGTGTCCCCGCGACGCTGCGCCAGTTGTCCGACACCGCGGATGCGCGAACGCGCACGTTCGAAGCGCGCTACGTGTTGCAGGGCGCGCTGGCCGCCGCACCGCTGGGCGCGACCGTCACGATCCGCATGCCGGACGACGCGCGCGCGGCGCCGCAAGCCGGCCTGCAGGTACCGATCGGCGCGCTGCTGGATGCAGGCAAAGGGCCCGGCGTGTGGGTCGTCGCGGGCGATCCGGCCAAGGTGGGATGGCGGCCCGTCACGGTCGAGCATCTGGACGACGACAGCGCACGCGTGTCCGGCGCACTGAAGCAAGGCGAGCGGGTCGTCGCGCTCGGCGCGCAGTTGCTGCGCGACGGCGAAGCGGTTCGCGTGGCCGCCACGGCCGCACACGAAGGAGCACGGCCGTGAGCGAACGCCGCTTCAACCTGTCGGCGCTCGCGGTGCGCGAGCGCGCGATCACGCTGTTCCTGATCTGCCTGATTTCGCTCGCGGGGCTCGTATCGTTCTTCAAGCTGGGGCGCGCGGAAGACCCGGCCTTCACCGTCAAGGTGATGACCATCGTCACCGCATGGCCGGGCGCGACCGCGCAGGAAATGCACGACCAGGTGGCCGAAAAGATCGAAAAGCGCATGCAGGCGTTACGCTGGTACGACCGCACCGAAACCTACACGCGCCCCGGCCTCGCGTTCACGACGCTGACGTTGCTCGACAGCACGCCGCCGTCCGAGGTGCAGGAGCAGTTCTATCAGGCGCGCAAGAAAATCGGCGACGTCGCGAACGATCTGCCGGCCGGCGTGATCGGCCCGCTGGTCAACGACGAATACGCGGACGTCACGTTCGCGCTGTTCGCGCTGAAGGCCAAGGGCGAACCGCAGCGCCTGCTGGTTCGCGATGCGGAGACGCAGCGCCAGCGGCTGCTGCATGTGCCGGGCGTGAAGAAGGTCG
Source organism: Burkholderia sp. AU32262 (assembly GCF_020419985.1). NCBI lineage: Bacteria > Pseudomonadati > Pseudomonadota > Betaproteobacteria > Burkholderiales > Burkholderiaceae > Burkholderia > Burkholderia sp. AU32262. Next base: position 50,007 of record NZ_JAIZRS010000028.1, on the reverse strand, counting down.
ACATCATCGGCGAACAGGCGGAGCGCATCTACGTGCAGCTGTCGCACGACCGGCTCGCGACGCTCGGCGTGAGCCCGCAGGACGTATTCGCCGCGCTCAATGGCCAGAACGCACTGACGCCGGCCGGCTCCGTCGAGACGCGCGGGCCGGAGATCTTCATTCGCATGGATGGCGCGTTCGACAAGCTGCAGAAGATTCGCGACACGCCGATCGTCGCGCAGGGCCGCACGTTGAAACTGTCGGACATCGCCACCGTCGAGCGCGGCTACGAAGACCCGTCCACCTTCATGATCCGCAACAACGGCGAACCCGCGCTGCTGCTCGGCGTCGTGATGCGCGACGGCTGGAACGGGCTCGACCTCGGCCGCGCGCTGGACCGGGAAGTCGGCGCGATCAACGCGGAGTTGCCGCTCGGCATGAGCCTGACCAAGGTCACCGACCAGTCCGTGAACATCAGCTCGGCCGTCGACGAGTTCATGGTCAAGTTCTTCGCCGCGCTGCTCGTCGTGATGCTGGTGAGCTTCGTCAGCATGGGCTGGCGCGTCGGCCTCGTCGTCGCCGCGGCCGTGCCGCTGACGCTCGCCGTGGTGTTCGTCGTGATGGCCGCCACCGGCAAGAACTTCGATCGCATCACGCTCGGTTCGCTGATCCTCGCGCTCGGTCTGCTCGTCGACGACGCGATCATCGCGATCGAAATGATGGTCGTGAAGATGGAGGAAGGCTACGACCGTGTGGCCGCGTCGGCTTACGCGTGGAGCCATACGGCCGCGCCGATGCTGGCCGGCACGCTGGTCACCGCGGTCGGCTTCATGCCGAACGGCTTCGCGCGCTCGACCGCCGGCGAATACACGAGCAACATGTTCTGGATCGTCGGGATCGCGCTGATCGCATCGTGGGCCGTCGCCGTCGCGTTCACGCCGTACCTCGGCGTGAAGATGCTGCCGAACCTCAAGAAGTTCGAAGGCGGTCACGATGCGATCTACGACACGCCGCGCTACAACCGTTTCCGACAGGTGCTGACGCGCGTGATTGCGCGTAAATGGCTGGTTGCGGCGTCCGTCGTCGGCCTGTTCGTACTCGCCATTCTCGGCATGGCCGTCGTCAAGAAGCAGTTCTTCCCGATCTCCGATCGCCCCGAGGTCCTCGTCGAGGTGCAGATGCCGTACGGCACGTCGATTTCGCAAACGAGCGCGGCCACGTCGAAGGTCGAAGCGTGGCTCGCGAAGCAGAAGGAAGCGAGGATCGTCACCGCGTACGTCGGCCAGGGCGCGCCGCGCTTTTATCTGGCGATGGGGCCGGAGCTGCCCGATCCGTCGTTCGCGAAGATCGTCGTGCGCACCGACAGCCAGGACGAGCGCGACGCGTTGAAGGCACGCCTGCGACGGGCCATCGCCGACGGCCTCGCGCCCGACGCGCGCGTGCGTGTGACGCAGCTCGTGTTCGGCCCGTATTCGCCGTTCCCGGTCGCGTATCGGGTCACGGGCCCCGATCCGGACACGCTGCGCGGCATCGCGGCCGACGTCGAGCGCGTGATGGCCGGCAGCCCGATGATGCGCACGGTCAATGCCGATTGGGGCACGCGCGCGCCGGCGCTGCATTTCACGTTGGAGCAGGACCGCCTGCAGGCCGTCGGGTTGACGTCCAGCGCGGTCGCGCAGCAGCTGCAGTTTCTGTTGACCGGAGTGCCCGTCACCGAGGTGCGCGAGGATATCCGGACCGTGCAGGTGGTCGCCCGCTCGGGCGGCGATGCACGGCTCGACCCGGCGCGGCTCGACGACTTCACGCTCGCCGGCGCGAACGGGCAGCGCATTCCGCTGTCGCAGGTCGGCAAGGTCGACGTGCGCATGGAAGAGCCGATCATGCGCTGGCGCGATCGCGTGCCGACGCTCACGGTGCGCGGCGACATCGCCGACGGCCTGCAGCCGCCGGACGTGTCGGCCGCGATCACGAAGCAGCTTCAGCCGATCGTCGCCGCGCTGCCGAGCGGCTATCGAATCGAGGAAGCCGGCTCGATCGAGGAATCGGGCAAGGCCACGAAGGTGATGCTGCCGCTGTTCCCGATCATGCTGGCGGTGACGCTGATCATCATCATCTTCCAGGTGCGCTCGATCTCCGCGATGGTGATGGTGTTCCTGACGAGCCCGCTCGGCCTGATCGGCGTGGTGCCGACGCTGATCCTGTTCCGGCAGCCGTTCGGCATCAATGCGCTGGTGGGCCTTATCGCGCTGTCGGGGATCCTGATGCGCAACACGCTGATCCTGATCGGCCAGATTCACCAGAACGAACAGGCGGGGCTGGATCCGTTCCACGCGGTCGTCGAAGCGACCGTGCAGCGGGCGCGCCCGGTGGTTCTCACCGCGATGGCGGCCGTGCTCGCCTTCATTCCGCTCACGCATTCGGTGTTCTGGGGCACGCTCGCGTACACGCTGATCGGCGGCACGTTCGCCGGGACGATCCTCACGCTGATGTTCCTGCCGGCGATGTATGCGATCTGGTTCAGGATCCGGCCCGGTCATTCCGCCGCCGCCCGCCACGGCGGCCATGAACCGGCAGCGCCTGCCACGACCGCACTTCAGCCCGCGCTGGATGCGCGCGATTGATATTCCCCATTCCCCGTATCGAAGGAAACAGCCATGTCGAATTCCACCGTTGTCGTCGTGACCGGCGTGTCGTCGGGCATCGGCCGCGTCGCCGCAGAACGATTCGCCAAACGGGGCTGCCGCGTGTTCGGCACCGTGCGCAGCATCGCGCGAACGGCGCCCGTCGCCGGCGTCGAGCTGATCGAGATGGACGTGCGTGACGACGCGTCCGTTCGATCCGGCATCCGGACGATCATCGACCGCGCCGCGCGTATCGACGTGCTCGTGAACAATGCGGGCATGAGCCTGATCGGCGCGGTGGAGGAGACGTCGGTGGACGAAGCCGAGGCGTTGTTCGACACCAATGTATTCGGCATCCTGCGTACGACCCGTGCGGTACTTCCGCACATGCGGGCGCAACGGCGTGGCCGGATCGTCAATGTCAGCTCGGTGCTCGGCTTTCTGCCGGCGCCGTACATGGGGCTTTATTCGGCGTCCAAACATGCGGTGGAAGGTTTGACCGAATCGCTCGATCACGAGCTGCGCCAGTTCGGCATTCGCGCGACGCTGGTCGAGCCGTCGTTTACGCGGACCAACCTGGACGTCAACGCGCCGCAGGCGAGCGCGCCGATCGCCGATTACGACCGCGAGCGCACGCTCGCGGCGCGCGCCGTCGGCGACAGCGTGAAAGCCGCGCCGCACCCCGAGGGCGTGGCCGCCACCGTCGTCGACGCGGCGCTCGGCGCATGGCGGATGCGGCGCACGCCCAACGGCGAGGCGTCGCTGCTGCGCAGGTTGCGGCGCTTCATGCCGGCCGGCCCGGTCGATGCGAGCCTGCGGAAAAAATTCCGGCTCGCGTGACGCGGCCAGCCGACGAAACGTCCGTGGACGAGGCACCCGCCATGGGAATCGGCATCATCGGAACCGGCAATATCGGCCGCACGCTTGCGCGCCGGCTGAGGGCGGCAGCCGGAACGCCGGGGCGCCTCGCGATGACGGCCGCCGGGGACGAAGGCGATGCGAAGCAAGCCGCGACGCCGACACTCACCGCTGCAACACCGCCACCGCCTTGATCTCGACGAGATAGCCGGGCGCGCCGCCCAGCATGTGCGCGCCGACCGCCGTCCACGCCGGCTTCGGATGCGCGCGGAGGTAGCGGTCGCGCACCTGCATGAACAGCGGCAGGTCGCGCATGTCGGTGTGGAAGGTCGTGAGATCCACGACGTCGTCGAGCGACGCACCGCCCGCTTCGAGCACGCGCTTCAGGTTCTCGAACGCCTGCACGATCTGTGCTTCACGGCCTTCGACCAGTTGCATCGCCGCGTCGCGGCCGATCTGGCCGGACACGTACAACGTATCGCCCACCTTGACCGCCGGCGCATAGCCGATTTTTTCGTACACGGCTTCCATGCCGGCCGGGATGATCGCTTCGCGTTGTTGCATGAGTGTCTCCGTGGCCGGACTCGCAGCGCCGGCCGATTGTTCGTGTGAGGATCGGTGCGCGCCGCGCCCTGTCGCGCGCGCATGCCGGAAGCGGCACGCGTGCCGCTCAACCCGTATCGCCGCCCGCCACCGGCAGCACCGTCCCGGTGATATAGCTCGCTTCGTCCGATGCGAGAAAGAGAATCGGCGCGATCTGTTCGTCGAGCGTGCCGTAGCGCTTGAAGTACGTCGAGTCGGTCACCTGCCGCACCGCTTCCCCCATCCACGCCTGTTCCTGCTCGGTGTCGCCGGCCGCATTGCGCGGCACGCGGCGCGGCGGCGCGCTGGTGCCGCCCGGCGCGGTAGCGACGACGCGGATGTTGTGTTCCGCGTACTCCATCGCGAGCGCCGACGTCAGCGCGTTTACACCGCCCTTCGCGGCCGAATACGGCACGCGGCGAATCCCGCGCGTCGCGTTCGACGAGATGTTGACGATCGTGCCGCCGCCACGCGCGACCAGGTGCGGCAGCACGGCGTGGCAGGTATAGAGCGTCGGCATCAGCGAACGGCGGATTTCCGCGTCGATCTGCGCGGGCTCGAACTCGGCGAACGGCCGCATGCGAATCGCGCCGCCGACGCCGTTGATCAGGATGTCGATGCCGCCGAACGTCCGCACCGCGTGCGCAATCGCCGCATGCGCGCCTTCGTACGTTTCGAGATCGGCGACGAAGCCCGCCGTGTCGCCACCCCTCGCTTCGGCCGCCACCTCGGCGACGAAATCCGCGCGATCGACGAACAGCACCCTGCCGCCCTCGGCCGCCGCCCGCAGCGCGACGCCGCGGCCGATGCCCTGCGCCGCGCCGGTGACGACGACGACCTTGCCGGAGAATCGTTGCATGATCATGCCGCCTTTGCCGTGACGTTGGGGGTGAACTTCTCGTAGTGGAAGCTGGCCGGCTTCACGCCCGCTTCGTCGAAGTACTGGCGCACCGCATCCACCATCGGCGGCGGCCCGCACAGGTAGACGTCGACGTCGCCGTCGTTCAGCGCGTCGGCCGGGATGTGCTGCGTGACCCAACCCTTGCGCGGATGGCTCGACGCGGCGTCCGCGACGACGGTGGCAAAGCTGAAGTTCGGCAGCTTCGCCGCAACCGCCTCGATCGCGTCGACCAGCACGAGATCGAGATCGCGCGTCACGCCGTAGACGAGGTGCACCTTCTGCCGCGACCCGCTGCGCGCGAGCACGTCGAGCATCGACAGGAACGGCGCGAGGCCCGTGCCTCCGGCGAGGAACAGCAGCGGCCGCTGCACGTCGCGCAGGTAGAAGCTGCCGAGCGGCCCGTTCAGTTCGAGCGTGTCGCCGGGTTTCGCCGATTCGAGCCACGTGCTCATCACGCCGCCCGGAATCTTCTTGATCAGGAATCCGACCTTCGTATCGCCCGGCGCGGACGAGAACGAATACGAGCGATGCTGGCCGCTGCCCGGCACACCGATGTTCACGTACTGGCCCGGCAGGAACGCCGGTGCGCTCGCGCCGACATCGAGCTCGAGCACGACGGCCGCATCGTTGTGCTGCTCGACCTTCGTGACCGTCGCGGCGAAGCTGCTCTGCCCGGTCTTGCACGCGACCGACGACGTCGGCACCGCGATCACGCAGTCGCTTTGCGGCACCATCTGGCACGTCAGCACGACGCCACCGTCCTTTTCGTCCTCGGTGAGCGCATCGTCGATGTAGTCGTCGCCGAGGTCGTAGCGGCCGCTTTCGGCGCGGCACTTGCAGGTGCCGCACACGCCGTCGGAACAATCCATCGGCAGGTTGATCTTCGCGCGGAAAGCCGCATCGAGCACCTTCTCGCCGGCCTTGCAGTCGATGAAGCGGGTTACCCCGTCCTCGAAATTCAATGCAATCTTGTAGCCGGACATCGCGTCACCTCCACTTCCTTTCATGGCAAACAACGGGCGTCAGACGTGATAGACGTCGAGCACCTGCCGGATGTAGTCGTTCTTCAGCACGATCTTCTTGTGCGAGATCAGCAGCGCGTCGCCCGCCTGCCGCAGCGTGACGAACACCGTGCCGAAGAAGTGGTCGGTGACGCGGTAGCGGTGATTCAGCGTATGAAAGTTGTAGCGCACGTCGACCTCGCCGTCGCGTTCGGCCAGCACCTCGACGTTCGTCACGTTGTGGCTGGTACGCGGTTCGGGCGTCGATGCGCCGCTGCGCTCGGTCTTGATCCGGAACACGCGATCCTCGAGCCCGCCGCGATCCGGGTAGTACATCAGCGAAATCTGGCGCTGCGGATCGTCGGTCGGCCGATCGTCGTCGTCCCACGCGGGCATCCAGTACGTGACGTCCTCCGTGTAGCAGGTCAGCCATGCGTCCCACTCGCGATCGTCGAGCAGACGCGCCTCGCGATACAGCGTCGCGCAAATCGTCCGGTAATCGAAGCTCATGCCGCCACCTCCCCGCGTTCCTTCTTCAGCGCATCGCGCATCACGTGCACCCAGTGTTCGTGCTGGCACACGAACAGCCCTTCGTCCTCGCTGCGCTCGCCCGAAATGCGCGGGTTCAGCCCCATCTTCCTCGCGTTCTCGTCGGGTCCGTCGATCCACAGCGGCGCACCGCGCGACAGGTCGTTCCACATCGCCGTGATGCCCGCATAGCCGGCCTGGCACGCGCGGAATTCCTCGAGATCGTCGGCCGTGCCCATGCCGGTCACGTTGAAGAAATCCTCGTACTGGCGGATGCGCGTCGTGCGGTCGGCTTCGCTCTCGCCCTTCGGCGCGAAGCAGAAGATGCTGACTTCGGTCTTGTCGACCGCGAGCGGACGCACCACGCGGATCTGCGTGCTGAACTGGTCCATCAGGAACACGTTCGGATACACGCACAGGTTGCGCGTCTGGTTCACGATGAAATCGGCCTGCACGTCGCCGACGCGCGCACGGATCTCGTCGCGGTGCCGGTACACGGGCCGCACTTCCGGGTTCATCGTCTTGGTCCACAGCAGGATGTGGCCGTGGTCGAAGCCGTACACGCCCGCGACCGACTTGCTCCAGCTGTTCGCGTCGACCGCCTTGGTGCCCTCTTCCTTGCGGCGGCCCATCGTCGCCGCATAGTTCCAGTGCACGGTGCTGACGTGATAGCCGTCGCAGCCGTTCTCCATCTGCATCTTCCAGTTGCCTTCGTAGATGTAGGACGAGTTGCCGCGCAGCACTTCGAGACCGTTCGGCGCCTGATCGACGATCTGGTCGATGATCACGCGCGCTTCGCCGAGGTAGTCCTCGAGCGGCAGCACGTCGGCGTTGAGGCTGCCGAACAGGAAGCCGCGATAGTTCGCGAAGCGCGCGACCTTCTTCAGGTCGTGCGAGCCGTGCGTGTTGAACTGCACCGGATACTCGGTCGTCTTCTCGTCCTTCACCTTCAGCAGCTTGCCGGTGTTCGAGAAGGTCCAGCCGTGGAACGGGCACGTGAAGCTGCCCTTGTTGCCGTGCTTGCGGCGGCACAGCATCGCGCCCTTGTGCGCACACGCATTGATCACCGCATGCAGCTCGCCGGTCTTGTCGCGCGTGATGACGATCGGCTGGCGGCCGATCCACGTCGTGTAGTAATCGTTGTTGTCGGGAATCTGGCTTTCGTGCGCCAGATACACCCAGTTGCCCTCGAAGATATGCTTCATCTCGAGCTCGTACAGCGCCGCGTTCGTGAAGATGTCGCGGCGGCAGCGGAAAATGCCGGCCTCCTTGTCATCCTGCACGGCGGTTTCCAGCAGGTTATCCAGTTCGTTCGTAGCGTCGATCTTGACGGACATGATGGCTCCTTCCATGCGCGTGCCGCGTCCTGCAAGCACGCTCGCATCGGTATCGGTTGAGTCTCGGGGGAACCGGCCGGCAGCGGCGGCGCATTTCGCGCCGCCGTGCCGCCGGCGGTCAGGCCGTGGCGGACGCGCGCAGGCGTTCGACGATCTGGTTGTCCTTGCCCTGTACGAGCGGCGTCAGCACGAAGTCGAATTCGATGTCCTGGTACGCGTCGGCCTTGAGCCCGAGCGCCGTGCCGCCGGTCTTCTGCGTGACGGGCGGAATCAATTCCTCGCGCGTCGCATACGCGAAGTCGTCCCAGATCAGCGGATCACCGTCGATGTTGAACTGCGTCGTGAGCTTGCGGTGGTCGTCGCTCGTCACGAAGAAGTGCACGTGCGCGGGACGGTTGCCGTGACGGCCGAGACGGTTCAGCAGTTGCTGCGTCGCGCCCTGCGGCGGGCAGCCGTAGCCGACCGGCATCAGCGTGCGGAATTCGTATTTGCCGTCCGCGCCCGTCCTCACCGCGCCGCGCAGGTTGAAGTCGGTCTGCGCGCCGGTCGGATCGAAGTGCGAATAGAAGCCGTGCGAATTCGCATGCCAGCATTCGACCAGCGCGCCGGCCACCGGCTTGCCGTCGAGATCCTTCACCGTGCCGTGGATCACGAGCGGGCCCGCGCCTTCGTCCGCGTCGAGGTCGATCTTCGCGACGCCGTCGCGCACCGGAGCGCCAGCCACGTACAGCGGCCCCTCGATCGTGCGCGGCGTGCCGCCGTCGAGGCCGACCGCCTCGTCCTCGGCGTCCATCCGGATGTCGAGATACTTCTCGAGACCGAGGCCGGCCGCGAGCAGCGCCGCTTCGCCATCCTGACCAAGCTTGTTCAGGTAGTTCACGCCGGCCCACACTTCGTCCGGCGTGATGTCGAGATCGTCGATCGCCTTGAACAGGTCGCCGAGCAGGCGCAGCACGATCTGCTGCGTACGTGCGTCGCCCTTCGCGCCATTTCCGCCATGCCCGCTCGCGTTCGATGCGGCCTTCAGCAGGTCCTGCACTTCCTTCGTGTCGAAAACCTTGACGCTCATGATGCTGTCTCCATGTGTATTGGGGGATGACGGTCTTGGCCTGACTCGATTACCGCACGACTTTCGTCAGCCCGTCGCGGGTGAAGCGCCTGACCTTGTCCTCGTCGAGCGCGATGCCGAGACCGGGGCCGTCCGGCACGGTCAGTTCGAAGTCGCTGTAGTCCAGCGGCTGCGTCAGGATTTCCTCGGTGATCAACAGCGGACCGAACAGTTCGGTGCCCCACTGCAGGTTCGCGACGCTCGCGAACAGGTGCGCGGACGCCACCGTGCCGAACGCGCCTTCGAGCATCGTGCCGCCGTACAGCTCGATGCCGGCCGCGTCCGCGATCGCCGCGACGCGTTGCGCGGCGAACAGGCCGCCACTCTGTTCGATCTTGATCGCGAACACGTCGGCGCCGTGATGCTTCGCGATCTCGAATGCGCTGTCCGGGCCTTGCAGGATTTCGTCGGCCATCAGCGCGACCGGGAAGCGGCGCATCAGGCGCGCGAGCGCCGCGGCCGACGCCACAGGCTGCTCGACCAGTTCACAGCCCGCATCGGCGAGCGCCGGGATCGCGCGCGCGGCCTGCGTTTCGCTCCACGCCATGTTCACGTCGACGCGCACCGACGCGCGCTCGCCGAGCGCCTGCTTGATCTCGGCCACGTGGCGGATGTCCGTTTCCGGCGCTCTCGCGCCGATCTTCAGCTTGAATACGTTGTGGCGGCGCAGGTCGAGCATGCGTTCGGCTTCGGCGATGTCGGCGGCCGTATCGCCCGACGCGAGCGTCCATGCAACCGGCAGGCGGTCGCGGCGGCGGCCGCCGAGCAGTTCGCTGACCGGCACGCCGAGACGCTTGCCGTGCGCGTCAAGCAGCGCGGTTTCGAGCGCGCTCTTCGCGAAGTGATTGACCTTCGCGAGCTTGCCGACATGCGCCATCAGCGCCTGGACGCGCGTCGCGTCACGGCCGACGATCGCCGGCGCGAGGTACGCGTCGATCGCGAGCTTCATCGCTTCCGGGCTTTCCGGGCCGTAGGCCATTCCGGCGATCGTCGTGCCTTCGCCGATACCGGTCACGCCGTCGCTGCAGAACACCTTCACGAGCATCAGCGTCTGGCCGTGCATCGTGGCCACCGACAGCTTGTGCGGGCGGATCGTCGGCAGATCGACGAGGCGGGTTTCGATGCGTTCGATGGTCGCGGAGGACATGGGGTGCGCTGCGTGGGGGTGGTTCATGGGACGGATTTATACGCGGCGGGGAAACGGGGCGTCCAATACTTTTAGGCGGGATTTTCGATACCTGGCAGGTATTGAAATCGCACTAGCATCGCGAAATATTGCGGTGCGCCATACCTGTTTTGGATAGGTATGCTGGCTGGGAGGCTTGCTGGCGCGCGGTCGCGCGGGTTCGGGGTGGTGTTTGAGCGGAAGCTTACCGCTACTGCTTTTGGCAGCCGGAAAGCCCGCTGAAACCGGTGGCCTGTCGAGGCGATCAGGGTTTTCCTGATGGGAAAAAGGGTGGGGCTGGTCGCCCGGTCTTCAGCTTCGGTGCCGGTTGCTGCGAATGATCGGAAGGAAGTGGGTAGGCGGATATCGACGTTCTTGAACGACCCTCGTCGTCTGTCAGAAGCCGACGGGCGCTATCGCCCAGAAAGCGACCTTCGTTCGCGGCCTAGATGCCACCGTGCGCGGCAATGAACATGGCGACGGCCGACCGGCAATAGGACTCGATTTCGTCGTCGTCCTCTGCGCGCGCCTCATCGAAGCGCGCGACAAGCAGAAGATCGGATCCTTTGAAAAGCGCGGCAAACAAGCGGGCGGACCGGTGAGCATCGGGCACGTTCAGAATCGCTTTCGCGTGCAACTGACGCAACACCGCCTCGATTTGAGCGATGACACGGGCCGGCCCGGCTTCGTAATGAAGCTTGCTCAACGACCTTTGATTCGTCTTGTCGGCCAAAACCATGGCTTCGACACTGCGGACGTCCGGGCTCAACAGCGTGCGAAGCAGCGATGATCCCACCGCCATGAGCTGATCTTCGACCGAACCGTCGACGCCTTCGGAAAGGGTCTGCGGTGCGAATTGATCGCAACGAGCCACCATGGCCGCGCTGAACAGCGCCTCCTTGTTCTCGAAGTGCCGATAGATGCTGAGCTTGGATATCTTCGCCCGCTGGGCGACCTTGTCCATGGTCGTCGCTTGAAAACCCAATTCCACAAAGAGTTCGGAGGCGGCGTCGACTATCGTTTGGCGAAGCGCTTCGTTCGCCGGCCGGCCGCGGCGGCCCGGGTTGTTTTCGGTCACGACAATTCCAGTACTTGACAGTATTCAAATTCCAGCATTACGATACCACGCAGTATCACAAATGTGCAAGCCAATGGGGTCGGCTTCGCGTATCGCTGGACGATATTGCGCATCAGCCCGCCCCCTCCATCCACGACACGGAGCCCATCACCATGAGCGACGTCATCATCATCGGCGGCAGCTTTGCCGGCCTCGCCGCCGCCCTGCAGCTCGGTCGGGCCCGCCGCTCGGTCACCGTGCTCGATACCGGCCGGCCGCGCAACCGCTTTGCCGGCCATTCGCATGGCCTGCTCGGCCACGATCACAAGCCGCCGCTGGACATCCTGGTCGAGGCGCGACGGCAACTGGCGCGCTATCCGACGATCAGGCTGGTCAATGCCCGGGCGGAGAGCGTGTCCGGCGCGATCGACGATTTCCGTGTCGTCACCGACGATAACGAAAGCCTGACGGCGCGCCGCCTGATCCTGAGCTATGGCGTCGCCGATCAGATGCCCGATGTTCCGGGCTTCGCGGAAAGCTGGGGCACGTCCATCGTACCCTGCCCCTATTGCGACGGCTTTGAAGCCGCCGGCCAGCATTGGGGGCTCGTTTGGTCCGGCCCGCAGTCGCACCAGTCTGTCAGGCTGTTCCGCGACTGGACCGACAAATTGACCGTCTTCGCCGATGGTCACGACATCGCGCCGGATATCCAGGCCGATCTGGCCCGCCGCAACATCCCTGTCGTCGATGGCCGGATCGTGGAGATCGCCCATCGCAATGGCCATATCACCACCGTCAATCTCGATACCCGCCGCCATGTCGCGGTCGACATCCTGTTCGCCCAGCCACGCAACAAGCCGTCCGCAAGCCTGCATGAATCGCTGGGCCTCGCCACGGTCGATACGCCCACCGGCATCGTCCTCGAGGTCGACGCGCGCCGCCAAACCAGCATGCCCGGTATCTACGCCGCCGGCGACCTCGCCACGCCATTCTTGCCCTCGGTCACCCAGGCATCGTCGCAGGGCGCGATGGCGGGTATCTTCGCCCAACAATCGATGCTGGTTTGAGCACGCGGATTCCGTTCTCCGGTTGCATCGACCCCTTCGAAGCGGCTGGCGTGGATCGGAGGTGAAGGACGGATTCGTCCAGTTTGACGGAATGGCAGGAGCGGTTGGTGTGCGTCGCGTTCCGGCGGCAGGCGGCGCCGGTCTCGACGCCTGAGACGATCACGCGCAAGTCTGGCGCCTTGTTGCTGGTGGAGGTGGCCTGGCTCGAGAAAAGCCGAGCATGGGCCTTGGCGCCGCTTTGCGCGCCGAGCCTTCGGATACGGCGCACGTCGCGCCGCACCCGCTCTACCTGCCGCGTCGTCGGCCGGCACGCCGCAACAATCCACCCACCGACTGTCCAGTTTCCGTACACCGAATCGCGGACGCCCTCCAAACCATGCGCGCGCCGCGCGTGGGAAGAAACCCGGATAGCCCCGTTTCCCCACACCGGCCTACCCTCGCGCGCACGCCGGTCGACGCCAGGCAACACCCGATCCGGCGATCCGAATTTCCCCAGGAGCGCACATGGATAGCAGCAGGAACCCCGCCCTCTTCGACGCCGACATCTGGCGCGGCAGGATCTTCACCGGACGCTGGCACGCGAGCCCGCACGCGGCCGACGTGATCGAACCGGCGACCGGCAACACGCTCGGCCGCATCGGTCTCGCGGATAGCGCGGCCATCGCCGACGCATCGGCCGCCGCACATCGCGCACAGCCCGCGTGGTTCGCCCTACCCTACGACGAGCGCGCGGCGGTGCTGCGCCGCGCAGCGGCCGTCGCCGAAACACACTTCGACGCGATCGTCGACTGGCTCGTGCGCGAAAGCGGCTCGACCCGCGCGAAGGCGTCATTCGAAACGTCCGTCACGATCAAGGCGCTGCACGAAGCGGCCGGACTGCCGTCGCGCGCGGCCGGCGAAGTGCTGCCGTCGACGGCCGGCCGGCTGTCGCTCGCGCGCCGCCGCCCGCGCGGGGTGGTCGGCGTGATCTCGCCGTTCAACTTCCCGCTGTACCTCGCGATACGCGCGGTCGCGCCGGCGCTCGCGCTCGGCAACGCGGTCGTGCTGAAGCCCGATCCGCGCACCGCCGTGTGCGGCGGCGTCGCGATCGCCCGCGTGTTCGAGCTCGCCGGCTTGCCCGAAGGCGTGCTGCACGTGCTGCCCGGCGACGGCGCGGCCGGCGCGGCGCTGGTCGCCGATCCGCACGTCGCGATGATCCAGTTCACGGGTTCCACCGCGGCCGGGCGCAAGGTCGGCGAAGCGGCGGGCCGCCATCTGAAGAAGGTATCGCTCGAACTCGGCGGCAAGAACTCGCTGATCGTGCTCGACGATGCCGACCTCGACCGCGCGGTCGCGAACACCGCGTGGGGCGCGTATCTGCATCAAGGCCAGATCTGCATGGCGACCGGCCGCGTGCTCGTGCAGCGCGCGATTCACGACCGCTTCGTCGCGAAGCTCGTCGAGAAGGCGCAAAGCCTGCGTGTGGGCGACCCGGCCACCGGCGACGTCGGCCTCGGCCCGCTGATCAACGCCGCGCAGCGCGACCACGCGGCGAACGTCGTCGACGCGGCCCGCCGCGCGGGCGCACGTGTCGAGACGGGCGGCGGCCATCGCGGCCTGTTCTTCGAGCCGACCGTGCTGAGCGGCGTCGCGCCGGGCAATCCGGCATTCGACGAGGAAATCTTCGGGCCGGTCGCGATCGTCGTGCCGTTCGATACCGACGAGGACGCGATCGCACTCGCCAATCAAACCGAATACGGGCTGTCGATGGCGATCCTGTCGGCCGACGTCGGCCGCGCGCTGCGGATCGGCGAGCGCTTGAACACCGGGCTGCTGCACATCAACGACCAGACGGTCAACGACGAAGCGATCAACCCGTTCGGCGGCGTCGGCGCATCGGGCAATGGCTCGAGCATCGGCGGTGCGGCAAACTGGGAGGAATTCACGCAGTGGCAGTGGCTGACGATCAAGGGCGAAGCGCCGCTGTATCCGATTTGACGAGGAGACCGATCATGTACACCGAACACGATACACGCGCCGTCACCGCGGCTGTCGCGCGCGCGGCCGGCGCACCCTTCTCCATTGAATCCGCCCGCATTCGCGCGCCGCGCGGCGACGAGGTGCTCGTGCGCGTCGTCGCGACCGGCTTGTGCCATACCGACCTGATCGTGCGCGACCAGTACTATCCGGTGCCGCTGCCGGCCGTGCTCGGCCACGAAGGCGCCGGCGTGGTCGAGGCGGTCGGCCCGAACGTGAAGACGCTCGCGGCCGGCGATCACGTCGTGCTGACCTACGGCGCGTGCGGCCACTGCGCGTCGTGCGTCGGCGGTCACGGCGCGTATTGCCGGCAGTTCTTCGCGCTGAATTTCGGCGGCGCCGACTCGGAGGGCCAGACGGCCATGCGGGACGAGGCCGGGCAACCGCTGCACGATCATTTCTTCGCGCAGTCGTCGTTCGCGAGCTACGCGCTCGCACGCGAGAACAACGCGATCAAGGTGCCGAAGGAAGCGCCGCTCGAACTGCTCGGCCCGCTCGGCTGCGGAATCCAGACCGGCGCGGGCGCGGTAATCAATTCGCTCGCGGTGCGCCCGGGCAGCAGCTTCGCGAGCTTCGGCGCGGGCGCGGTCGGCATGAGCGCCGTGATGGCCGCGCGCATCGCCGGCGCGACGACGATCATCGCCGTCGACATCGTGCCGTCGCGGCTCGCGCTGGCGCTGGAGCTCGGCGCGACGCATGCGATCAACAGCCGGGAAGTCGACGTCGTCGACGCGATCCGCGAGATCACCGGCGGCGGCGTCGACTACGCGCTCGAATCGACCGGGCTGCCGGCCGTGCTGTCGCAAGGGATCGACGCGCTCGGCTCGCGCGGCACGATGGGCGTGGTCGGCGCGCCGAAGCTCGGCACGAAGGGCGAATTCGACGTGAACAGCCTGCTGCTCGGCGGCCACACGATCCGCGGCATCGTCGAAGGCGACAGCGTGCCGCAGACGTTCATTCCGCAGCTCGTGCAGCTGTATCTGCAAGGTCGGTTTCCGTTCGACCGGCTGGTGAAGTTCTATCCGCTCGACCAGATCAACCAGGCGGCGGAAGACAGCAGCAACGGGAGCACGCTCAAGCCGATCCTGCGTTTGCCGCATTGAGCGGCGATGCGCCGCCGTCCGCGCGGTACATGGCGACCGCCGGGGGCCTCGCACGGCAGCGTAGCCGCCGCGAAAATACCGCGCCGGGGGCGCCGGGCTATATTACGCATTCGCGCGACACGGGGCCTGCACGTCCAGCCCCGACCTTCGACCCCAACTGGAGCGCAGCGTGAATACAGCCCCCGAATCCCCTGCACGGCCGGTCGACCTCGACCGGCTTCGCGCCCGCTTCGCCGCGGGCGAGCCGCTGCCGGAAACGGCGTTGCCGGCCAGCGTCGCGCGCTCGTGGCTGCGTTCGCGCGCGGCCGGGCTGCGGCCGTGGGAAGCCGCCCGCTATGAAATGCAGCGCGAGCGCGACGAATCCCGCGACGACCGGCGGCTCTATCGCTGCGTCGCGCAGGAGATCGAGCCGCTGTGGGCCGCGTTCGGCGGCCGCGAATGGGCGATCATGTGCGTCAACCCACGCGGCACGATCGTGCATGCGCGGCGCAGCCCGCAATGCGACGACGCGCTGCTGACGCCGATCGTCGCCGGCCGCCGGATCGTCGAGCCGAACATCGGCACGACCGCGCCGAGCTGCGTGATTCACGACGGCGCCGAAGCCGTCGTCGCGGGCGCGCAGCACTATCTCGACGAGTTCTCGCGGGTATTCTGTCTTGCGGTGCCGCTCGTCGGTTTCGACGGCGAAGTGATCGGCGCGCTCGATATCACCGGGATCGGCCGGCGCAACGTCGCGCAATTGCACGAGCCGTTCCGGCATGCATCGCTGTCGGCCGAGCAGCGGCTCTATGCGATGCTGCGCGACTGCCATCTGCTGCAGGTGCAATTCGATCCGCGCTGGCTCGGCACGCCGCTCGCCGGCGTCATCGCGCTCGACGAAGCGGGCCGCGTGCGTGCGGTGAGCCGCCTGGCGCGCCGGATGCTCGATCTCGCGCCCGAAGGGCCGGTCGCGCCGGTCGGTCACCGCCAACTGTTTCCCGGCGCGACACCCGCGCAGCAGCGTCGCTTGCTGACACCGTCGCGCACGCCGCAGCGGATCGCGCGCGACGATGGCAGCCACGTATGGGTGCGCACCGTGCGCGCCCCGCTCGATCGCACGACCGCGGCGCGGCACGCCGACGTACTCGCCGACGCGGATGACGTGTGCCACGCGGCGCCGGCCGGCCACCCTCACGCCAACGCCAGCCTGCGCGAACAGTCGCTCGACGCGATCCGGCACGCGCTCGACGAGCATGACGGCAACGTGTCGGCGGCCGCGCGGCAACTCGGCATTTCACGCACGACGCTGTATGCGAAGCTGCGACAGCGCGATGCGGCGGGGATCAGGCACGGCGGGGCGCATTGACCATGCGGGATGAAGTGCGGTGTGGCGATGGTGCTAAGCCACTGCCCGCCGCTCATGCAGCCGCAACGCGGCCCACGCGACACCGGCCGCGAAGATCGCGACCACGCCGCCGAAGGTGCCGATCCACGGCAGCCCGAAGTCGCCCGCGATATGGTTGCCGAGCAGCGCGCCGGCGCCGATCCCGACGTTGTACAGCCCGGAGTAGATCGACACGGCCAGGTCGGTCGCTTCGGGCGCCAGCTTCAGCACCCATGCCTGCATCGCCAGCCCGAAACAGACGATCGCGCCGCCCCACACCAGCGTGTGCACGGACAGCGTGACGATGTTCAGCGCGCACGGGAACAGGATCAGCAGGCAGCCCGACAGCGCGACGATCGACGCCAGCAGGAAATCGTCGGGCCGGTGCGGATAGACGCGATTGAAGCAGACCGCGGCCGGCAGGCCGGCGACGCCGAACAGGATCAGCACGTACGTGATCCGGCTGTTGCTCGCATGGTTGATGCTCTGCACGAACGGTTCGATGTACGTGTACGACGTGAAGTGCGCGGACACGACCAGCACGGTGATCGCGTACAGCGCGACCAGCGCCGGCTTGCGCAGGAACACGCCGATGCTGCTCAGCGACCCGGCGCCCTGGCTCGGCAGCAACGGCAACGTGGCGCGCAGCAACAGCAGCGTGACGCCGGCCGCGCCCGCGATGATCAGGAACGTGATGCGCCAGCCGAACGCCTCGCCGATCACGCGTCCGAGCGGAATGCCGGCCACCATCGCGATCGCCGAGCCCATCGCGATCAGGCTGAGCGCGCGGCTCTTGCGGTCGCTCGGCGCGAGCCGCACCGCGAGCGGGATCGAAATCGACCAGAACACCGCATGCGCGCACGCGATGCCGAGCCGGCCGATCATCAGCACCGTGAAATTCCACGCGAAGCCGGTCACGACGTGGCTGCCGACGAACACCAGCAGCGCGACGCTCAATAGCTTGCGGCGCTCGACGTGCCGCGTGACGAAGGTCAGCGGCAGCGACACGACCGCGACGGCCCACGCGTAGATCGTCAGCATCAGGCCGACGGCGGTCGGCTGCATCTGCAGGCTGTCGCCGATCGCGCTCAACAGCGCGACGGGCACGAATTCGGTGGTATTGAAGATGAAGGCGGAGAGTGCCAGGGCCAGAACGCCCCACCACGATTGCTCGGAACTGACGGCGTCGGAGGTTGCCATACGGGGATTCGACGAAGGTTGGGCGCGCGCGGGCGGCCCGCCCGGCGCATCGGCGCGATTGTACCAGCGCTGTTCGACACGCCGCCGCCGGGCGCGCCGCGTGCGGCGCGTGCGGCGCGGGACATGGCGGTGACACGGCCGCGCGCCGATAATGTGACGAATCGGGTTTTACCGACGATTTGCCCGATCACCATCAGGCCAGGAGAGTTACATGCGCATTGAAACGTCATTTCTGTTCGATCTCGACGGCACGCTCGTCGACAGCGTCTATCAGCACGTGCTCGCGTGGAAGGAAGCGCTCGATGCCGAGGGCATCGAACTGTCGGTATGGCGCATCCATCGCAAGATCGGGATGAGCGGCGGCCTGTTCCTGAACCAGCTGCTGCGCGAGACGGCCGGCGATATCGACGCGGAGCGCGTCGAGCGGCTCGCACGGCTGCATGCGGCCGCGTACCAGCGGCTGCGCGCGCAGGTCCGGCCGCTGCCGGGCGCGCGCGAATTGCTGGCCGCGCTGTCGAATGCCGGCATTCGCTGGGCGATCGCGACCAGCGGGCGAATGGAAACCGCGGCGATCAATCTCGAGGCGCTCGGCGTCGATCCGGCGAAGAACGTCGTCGTCACGCGCGATCAGGTGAAGTATGCGAAGCCGGACCCCGACCTGTTCCTGACCGCTGCCGCGAAACTGAACGTGCCGATCGAGCATACGGTGGTGGTCGGCGACAGCATCTGGGACATGCTCGCCGCCGCCCGCTGCCGCGCGCTCGGCGTCGGGCTGCTGTCGGGCGGCTACGGCAGCGACGAGCTGGAGCGGGCGGGCGCGCTGCGCGTGTACGACGATCCTGCGGATCTGCTCTGGCATCTGGACGAGGTCGCCGCGCGGCCGTAGGCGCAGTTGGGTCGCGCCCGGTCCGTCCGTGCGTGAGCGGCGTTTCAGTCGGGCCGGACGCCGTGTGTCCGCACGACCTCGTCCGGCCGAGGCAGCCGCGTGCGCGATTCGTTCGCGGCGCGGCTGCTTTTTCGATTCATCGAATCGAAACAATCCCCACCGTCATTGACGATTGATATTTCAATATCTTTGTCGGCGCCTGTTTTCCCGTGTTTTTAAAACAGACGGGAAGATTCTTGAAAAATCGAATCGCCTCTCATATAACAAATACACTTCGTTTCCGGATCACGATCGCAGTATCCGAATCGTGAAAATGCGAGTCACATACGGAGCCGAACCGGCCAGCCGGTGCGACCCGCGTCGCCAGGCGTCCCGCGCATGATCGGGCCTGCCTCGCGATGCCGCGTCACGGCGCCCTTTCCGCCATTTATCCGGGGATTCTATAAATGCGCACGGATCTTTCACCTTCATAACGTTTCAACGAAAGCATTACATCGTTTTATTCAATCGCACGATCGTACGTATCGGCACGCGCTTTTTTCGTTCCGGCGTTTCGTGAATACGTGTGCTGCCGCTCGATCGGCGGGTGTTGTTTTTGTCCAGTTTGACGAAAATAAACGACGCGAGGATTCCGATGAATCAGGTCAGCGAACAGGCGATCGTCGAAATGCGGGCAGCGCATCCGGCGCCCGCCCTGCCGATCCGGGTGCTGCACGGCGACACGGTGAGCGATTACGAGCGGAAAGTGCAGACGACCTACGCCGGCAGCCCGGACGACTGGCGCAAGGCGATCGGCGAATATCTGTTGTTCCAGTTCGGCGTCTACGACGATCCGCGCTCCACGCCGCCGATCTCGCTCGACGAGTCGGGCATTCGCTACTTCGAACGCCAGCTTGGCCTCGCCGGCTTCGACGATCCCGTTCCCGCGCGCGTCGAGCGCATTCTCGACATCGGCTGCGGCTGGGGCTACATCCTCAAGTATCTCGCCGGCCGTTTCCCGGGCTGCATCCGCCTCGACGGCGTCAACGTCAGTCGCGAACAGCTCGAGTACTGCGCACGTTTTCATGCGCAGCACGGGCTCGCCGGGCGCATCAACCTGTATCAGTGCAACGCACAGGACGTCGATCGGCTGCCCGATCCCGCGACGCCGTACGATCTCGTGATCATCCGCGGCGTGATCTCGCATTTCCCGAACGCGCTGTACGAAAAGACGATGCGCGCGCTGCATGCGCGTGTGCGCAGCGGCGGCTCGGTCGTCATCTCGGACAATCTGTACAACGTCGATCTGAACGAATACCAGTCCGACACGCCGGACGAGGTCGACCGGATCGCGTGCAAGCATCGCAAGACGCCCGACTATTTCAGGCAGGTGCTGATCGACGCCGGGTTCGCGATCCGCGACATGCGCGTGCTGCCGTCGAACATCGACGTCGCGCGCTGGCTGATGGATGCCAAGGCCAACATCGATCGCCATTTTCCGCACCGCGCGCCGGACACGCTGGAAGAATTGCGCGTGCTCGCCGAAAACTGGTCCGTCGCGCTGATCAAGAACAAGGTGTCGACCTACAGCATCGTCGCGGTCAAACCGGACGCGTAACCGGGAGATCCGCATGCAAGCATCCGGAACGCCACGCGCCGCGGCCGCCCCGTCGGGCGCGACGGACACGCTGGTGCTGCCGCTGCCGCGTCTGTCGCTGCCGCTCGCCCGGCACCCTCAGCATCAAGCGATCGAGCAGCAGCTTGCGATCGACGACTACCCGTACATCCTGCGGCACTATCGCAGCGACGCGGCGGCTCGCCGTTTTCTCGCGCAGCGGATTCCCGCATACGGCAGCCTGTGCTACCCGAACGCGCGGCCCGATCGCGTGTACGCGATCCATCGCATGATGAACGTCACGACGCTGATGGACGATGCCTTCACGCATCTCGCGCGCACCGGCGATCAGGCGGGGCTCGACGCGTTGCACGCTCATTTCCTCGCCGCGGTCGACGGCACGCCGCCGCCGGCCGATGCGCCTGCCGCGCAACTGCTGTACGACACGCTGCGCGCGATGCGCACCGTACTCGACGCGCGTCCGGCGTTCCGGCAGCGGCTCGTCGAATGCATCCGCGAACAGATCCGCACGCAGGCCGACCCGACGGCGACCGACGCGGCGCGCCTGTCGCTCGCCGATTATCTGGCGTTTCGCCGGGTGGAGGGCTTCGGACACTGGATAACGCTGCTCACCGAATATGCGCTCGACGTCGACATGGGGCAGCGCCTCGCGCAATACGCGGCACTGGCCGACGCGCGTAACGCCGCGATCGATTCGGTGATCCTCGTCAACGACCTGTTTTCGTTTCGCAAGGAACGGTCCGCGCGCGAGCGCTTCAACGCCGTCTGGATCCTGATGCGCGCGGAGGAATTGGACGTTCCGGCGGCGCTCGACCGGTTGGCCGCGCTCTGCACGGCGAACGAACGCCGCCTGATCGACGCGCAGCAGGCGGTAGCGACAGGCGTGCTGGCAGGCGACGCCGACGCGCACGCGTACGTGACGGAGCTCGGCTACATGAGTGCGGGCAATGCGGAGTTTCACGCGTTCAGCACCCGCTACCACGGCGACGATTTCGGTGGCGGGCGCTTCACAGGGGGCGAAATCGCGATGACGGCGCTCCCGACACTCGACGAAATCGCTGTGCGCGACCGTCGCGATTCGCGCTGGTGAACGGAGACATGCGCATGCATTCATCGATTCATTTCCCGCCCGACCCCGCCGCGGCGCGACCTCGCTACCCGGACGGCTGGTTCGCGCTGGCATACAGCCGCGACGTCAGATCCGGCGCGCTCGTCGTCACGCGCTTCATGGGCGAGGACGTCGTGCTCTATCGAACGGCATCCGACCTGATTCGCGCGGTCGCGCCGCATTGCCCGCACCTCGGCGCCCATCTCGGGCACGGCGGCATCGTGCGCGGCGAGGAGATCGTGTGCCCGTTCCATCATCTCGCGTTCGCGCCGGACGGCACTTGCGTGCGGGCCGGGCGCGACGGCAAGCCGCCCGCCGTCGTGCTGCGGCAGCGCCACGTGTGCGAATGGAACGGCGTCGTGCTCGCGTGGCAGGACCGTGCGGGCGCCGCGCCGCGGTGGTCGCTGCCCGAGCTGGACCTCACGGGCTATTCGCGGCCGCGCGGCCAGTGCCACACGCTGAACGGCAGCCTGCAGAATCCGGCCGAGAACGGCGTCGACGTCAACCATTTCAGCCCGGTGCACGGGTGGTCGAATCCCGTGCTGGAGCCGCCGGAAGCCGACGGCCACCAAATGACGATGCGTTCGACGCTCGTGCTGCTCGGGCAGCGGCTGCTGCTGGATATCACGATGCACGGCCTCGGCTGCATGGCCGCGCGCATGGAACTGCCGGACCTCGGGCTGCACGCGCGGGTCGTACTGTTCCCGACGCAGATCGAACCTGATCGCTGGACGTGCCGTGAATTCGTTGCGCTGCGCGTCGAACGCGCGTCGGCGTGGCCGTCGCCGCTGCGCCGGGTCGTGCACGAGATGCTCGTGAGCGCCGCGTACCGGTTGTGGTTCGTGCCGCAATTCAAGCGCGACCTGCGCATCTGGGATCACCGCGACTACGACGCGCGCCCGACGCTGATGGCCGGCGAGATGCCGATCATGACGTTCCGGCGCTGGGCCGCGCAGTTCTATCCGGAAGCCCGCGGCGACGCGCCCGACGGGCAACATGGGCAACACGGCGCCGTGCCGGCGGCCGTCGCCCACGCCGACCGGGCATTCGCGCGATGAACGCCATGCCGACGCAGGAGCGCGCGATGCATGCAGCCAGCCCCGTCGACGAAGCCGCCCCGCTGCCCTATCCGGACGGATGGTTCGCGCTGTGTTTCAGCCGCGAGCTGAAGCGCGGGGCCGTGCTCACGACGCCTTTCATGGGGCGCGATGTCGTGCTGTACCGGACGGCCTCGGGCGTCGCGTGTGCGGTCGACGCATATTGCCCGCATCAGGGCGCGCATCTCGGCCACGGGGGCACCGTCGACGGCGAGCAGATCGTCTGTCCGTTCCATCACTACGCGTACGGCCCCGACGGCCGGCGCACCACGGCCCGCTGCATGAAGGGTAGCCAGGAACTGGTGCTTCGCACATGGCACGTGCGCGAATGGAACGGCTTCGTGTTCGTATGGCAGAACGCCGACGGACTGGCGCCGACGTGGGAGTTGCCCGAAGTGGACATGACCGGCTTCTCGGCGCCGGTCGGCCAGGCATTCACGCTGCGCGGCGTGATGCAGAACCTGCCGGAAAACGGCTACGACCTCGAACATTTCGGCGCGCTGCATCGCTGGAAGGACATGAAGCCGCATGCTCCCGTGAT
Source organism: Burkholderia sp. AU32262 (assembly GCF_020419985.1). Lineage (NCBI taxonomy): Bacteria > Pseudomonadati > Pseudomonadota > Betaproteobacteria > Burkholderiales > Burkholderiaceae > Burkholderia > Burkholderia sp. AU32262. Next base: position 26,874 of record NZ_JAIZRS010000028.1, on the reverse strand, counting down.
CGACGGGCCGCGCATTTCGATGCAGGTGGACATGGCATGGAAGAACATCAGATGGAGCACGCTGATCGGCGTTCATGGCCTCGGCTGCGTGTCGTCCGACCATGAAATGAAGGCGATCGGCCTCGAAGCGAAGATCTTCGCGTGCGGCGTGCAGATCGCGCCGCTGCGCTGGACCTTCCGCGACGGCATCGCATTCCGCTTCTCGTGGCTGGCGAGGTGGCCGGCGCCGTTGCAGCGGCTCGTCTACGCCGTGCTCGGCCGCGTGCTGCACCGGCTGTGGCTGGTGCCCGTGTTCAAGGAAGACATCATGGTGTGGAACAATCGCGACTACACGGGCTACGGTACGCCGGGCGCCGGTGACGGACCGTACCCGGTGTTTCAGCGCTGGGCGCGGCAGTTCTATCCGGGCGTCGAGCGGCCCGCGGCGCGGCGCCCGGCCGCGCATGCGGACACGGTCGCCGAAAAATAGCCAAGGGAGGAATGTACGCGGCGCGCCCGCCGAACGCACGACCCTACACCGTCCGTCTGACCAGCATCGTCCGGATCTCCGAAATCGCCTTGGTCGGATTCAGCCCTTTCGGGCACACGTCCGTGCAATTCATGATCGTCCGGCAGCGAAACAGCCGGTACGGATCCTCCAGATCGTCGAGCCGCTCGGCCGTCGCGAGATCGCGCGAATCGGCGATGAACCGGTACGCCTGCAGCAGCCCGGCCGGGCCGACGAACTTGTCCGGGTTCCACCAGTAGCTCGGGCACGACGTCGAACAGCACGCGCACAGGATGCATTCATACAGCCCGTCGAGCTGGTCGCGCTCTTCCGGCGACTGCAGCCGCTCGCGCGCGGGCGGCGTCGTGTCGTTGATCAGGTAGGGGCGAATCGAGTGGTACTGATTGAAGAAATCCGTCATGTCGACGATCAGGTCGCGCACCACCGGCAGCCCCGGCAACGGCCGCAGCACGATCTCGCGCGGCAGCGTCTGCATGTTGGTCAGGCACGCGAGACCGTTCTTGCCGTTGATGTTCATCGCGTCCGAGCCGCAGATGCCTTCCCGGCAAGAGCGGCGATACGCGAGCGTCTCGTCGTCGCGCTTCACGCGGCCGAGCACGTCGAGCAGCATGCGGTCGGCCGGGTCCACGTCGATCTCGTAGCGCTGCAGGTACGGCTGCGCGTCGCGATCGGGGTCGTAACGATAGATATGCAGGGTGCGCGAATCGCTCATCGTTTCCTCCCGGCGCCAGCCGGCATGGGTTCTCGGAGTGCTGCGGGATACTGTCGCGGCACGCGGCGCCGCAAGCGCCATGCCGATCAGTCGTCGTCGACGCGCTTATCGATCAAATAGCGGCCGCGTTCGACGCCTGCCCGCAGCGCCTCCACCTCGGTCAGCCATTCGGGGCCGGCTGCCTCCGGCACCACCAGCTCGATGCGCGCGCCGTTGACGTATACCTGTACCTCGTCGCGCCATGCGCCGCGCTCGTTGGGTCGCGCCCACACGAGAATCTCGTGGCCGCGATACGGGTCCCGAACCTGTGCGTCCTGTTGATGTGCCAAGGTGGCCTCCTGTCTTATCTGCGATGGCGATGCAAAAAATGCGCGCCGCATGCACGCGGCGCACACCCCGGGCCTTGCGCGCACGGACCGTGCCCGGCCGGCACGCTGCTTGCGTCCCTTTTCCGCATCTAAGCGCTACCGGGCCCGCCTCGCGCAGGGCCCGAACGGATGCACATCATGATCGGTCACCTCGAATTGCTTGGACGCCTGCTGCTGGCCGCGCTGCTCGGCAGCGTGATCGGGCTCGAACGCGAGCGTCTGAACTGGGCCGCCGGGCTGCGCACGCACATGCTCGTGTGCGTGGGCTCCGCGCTCGTGATGCTGGTATCGACGTTCGGCTTCGAGGACGTGCGCGGGCAGAACGGCGTCGTGGTCGATCCGTCGCGGGTCGCCGCGCAGGTCGTGTCGGGCATCGGCTTCCTCGGCGCGGGCTCGATCCTGCTGCGCGGCGAAGTGGTGCGCGGGTTGACGACGGCCGCGAGCCTGTGGGCCGTGGCCGGCGTCGGGCTTGCCGCGGGCGGCGGCATGGTCGTTGCGTCGGTCGGCGCGACGGCGATCGTGCTCGTTATCCTCGCAGGCGTGAAGCCGCTCGAGCGCCGTTTCATTGCGCAGCGCCAGCAACGCACGCTGCTGCTGGTGGCCGAGCGCGGCGGCCTGACGCTCAACACGCTGCACGAAGCGCTCGGCCCCGGCCGCGTGCGCGTGAAACGGTTCATCGTCCAGCAGTCGGACGACGATCCGGACACCGACGACATCTCCGTCTCGTTCTCGCGCACGAGCGGGCCGGAATTCGCGGCGATCTGCGAGACGCTGCAAAACATCGCGTGCGTGCGGACCTGTCAACCCGACACCTCGTCAAGGAGTTTCGTGTGACCCAGACCGACCTGCTCTCCTATCTCGTGACGAGCCAGCTCGCCGCGCGCATGCGCACCGGCGCCTGGCTCACGACCAGCCAGCTGGTCGGCGCGTTGCGCGCGTGGCTCGCGTGCCGGCGCGCCGAATGCGACTGGCTCGACCGGATCAGGATCGCATACGCGTCGGCGACGATCGCGCAGGAGATCTACGACATCGCGGTCGTGCACGGCGAACGCGTGCGGCTCGACGCGCATTCGCCGGAACTGCAGGCGCTGCGTGCGCGCTGCGACGCACTGTTGCAGCGGATCGACGGCGACCGGGACGTCGGCGCACGATGATCGTGCCGGACCGCGTGACCCGCGCCGAGGACCGGCGCATCGACGCCGCGCCGGCGGACGGCCCGCCGCGGCACGGCCTGCTCGAGCGCGGGCGCAACTGCGACGCGATCCGCGGCGCGGACCGCTTCGCGATGCTCGTCGACGGCGACGCGTACTTCTCGACGCTGCGCGCGGCGCTGCTGCGCGCGCGCCATACCGTGTTCATCGTCGGCTGGGACGTGGACAGCCGGATGCGGCTCGCGCCCGCGGGCGCCGGCGACACGCTGCCCGACACGCTCGCCGCCTTCCTGCACGCGCTCGCGTCCGCCCGCCACAACCTGCGCATCTACGTGCTCGCGTGGGACTTCGCGATGATCTACGCGCTGGAGCGCGACTGGCCGCCCGTGTATCGGGCCGGCTGGCGCGCGCATCGCGGCATCCGGTTCCGGCTCGACGACGCACATCCGCGCGGCGCGTCGCATCACCAGAAGCTCGTCGTGATCGACGACCGGCTCGCGTTCGTCGGCGGCCTCGACCTGACGCGCGCCCGCTGGGACACGCCGGCCCACGCGGCCGACGACCCGCGCCGCCGCGACGAGCACGGCATGCCGTACGCGCCGTTCCACGACGTGCACGCGATGTTCGACGGCGACGCGGCCGCCGCGATCGGCGAACAGGCGCGCTCGCGCTGGCTGCAGGCGTGCGGGCGCCCGATCGCGATCCGCGCGCAGCGGCATCTCGAGCGGGCGGCCGACGACGATCCGTGGCCGCCCGATGCGCGCGTCGACGTGCGCGACGTGCGGCTCGGCATCGCGTATACGGCGCCGCGCCACGGCGGCCGCGAGCCGGTGCTGCAGGTGCGCGCGCTCGTCGAGGACACGATCCGCGCCGCGCACCGGCACCTGTATATCGAAAACCAGTACTTCACCGCGGCGGTGGTGCGCGAAGCGTTGTCCGCGCGCCTGGCCGACGCGCACGGGCCGGACGTGACGGTCGTCGCGCCGCGCGTGCAGAGCGGCTGGCTGCAGGAAGCGACGATGGGCGTGCTGCGCGCGCGGCTGCACGCGACGCTCGCGTCGGCCGACCGCTTCGACCGCTACCGGCTGCTGTATCCGCACGTCGACGGGCTCGGCGACGCGTGCGTGAACGTGCACAGCAAGGTCGCGATCGTCGACGACGAATGCATCGTGATCGGCAGCGCGAACCTGAACAACCGCTCGATGCTGCTCGACACCGAATGCTGCATCGCGCTCGTCGCGGCAGGCGATCCACGCATTCGCGCGGCGATCGCCGGCATGCGCGAGCGGCTGCTGGCCGAACATCTCGGCACGACGCCCGCCGCGGTGGCCGACGCGTTCGCGGGCGAGGAGCGGCCGAACGTCGTGCTCGACCGGCTGCGCGCGAAGCCGGGCCGCACGCTGCGCACGCTCGATCCGGCCGTGTCGCCGCAATTCGAGGCGCTCGTGCCGGTCAGCGCGCGGCTCGATCCCGAGCAGCCGATCGAGCCGGACCGGTTCGTGCGCGAATTCGTGCCGCACGAGCAGCACCGCTCGCTCACCGCGCGTTTTTTCGTGCTCGGAGCGATCGTGCTCGCGATCGCCGCGCTCGCGCTCGCGTGGCGCTTCACGCCGCTGGGCGCGCACCTGAACGTCGCGTCGCTGTCGCACGCGGTGGCCGCCATCGCCCGGCTGCCGGCCGCGCCGGCGCTGCTGCTCGCGGCCTACGTGGTCGCGGCGACCTTCGCGGTGCCGATCACGCTGCTGATCGCCGCGACGGGGCTCGTGTTCGGCGCGTGGCCAGGCTTCGCGTATGCGGGCGTCGGCTCGATGGCGGCGGCCGCCGCGACCTACGCGCTCGGCCGCTGGCTCGGGCGCGACGCGGTGCGCCGGCTCGCCGGCCCGCGCGCGAACCGGCTGAGCGAGCACATCGGCCGCCGCGGCGTGGTCGCGATGGCCGTGCTGCGGCTGCTGCCGATCGCGCCGTTTACCGTCGTGAACCTCGTCGCCGGCGCGTCGCACATCGGGCTGCGCGACTTCCTGATCGGCACCGCGCTCGGGATGCTGCCCGGCATCGTGCTGACCGTCACGTTCGCGCATCAGTTGACCGCGGCGCTCAGCCATCCCGGCCCTGGCGCGTTCGCGTGGCTCGCGGCGATCGGCCTCGCGCTGGTCGGCGTGTCGATCCTGCTCGTGAGGATATTGCGACGATGGCGTTGAGCAAACACGCGGCCCCGCCGCCGCACGTCGTCACCGCCGAAGCGGCGCCTGCCGCCGCGCCGGGCGGGCGCGACCTGCGGATCGCGACCTACAACATCCGCGGCGGCTACGGCGCGTGGCCGGCGCGCGCGGCCGACCGGATCGCGGCGGTGATCGACGAACTCGACGCGGACGTGATCGCGCTGCAGGAGGTGCCGCTCGGCGGCACGCGCGCGCCGGACGTGCTCGCGCATCTGCGCGACGCAACCGGCATGCACGCGGTGGCCGGCCCGACGATCGACACGCCGGAGCGCCGCTACGGCAACGCGGTGCTGTCGCGCTGCCCGATCCGCGCGGCGCGCACGCTCGACCTGTCGTTCCACCCGCGCGAGCCGCGCGGCGCGCTCGACGCCGACATCGAGTGCAGCGCCGGCCCGATCCGCGTCGTCGCGACCCATCTCGGGCTGTCGGCGAGCGAACGCAGCGCGCAGGTGCAGCGGCTGCTTGCGGCGTTCGACACGGGCGCGATGCCGGTGATCCTGCTCGGCGACATCAACGAGTGGTTCGTGCGCGGCCGCGCGCTGCAAGCGCTCGTGACCCGGTTCCGGCGCGCGCCGGCGCCGCGCACGTTCCCGACCGTGTGCCCGGTGTTCTCGCTGGACCGGATCTGGATTCATCCGGGCGAGCTGCTGGTCGACGTGGTCGTGCATCGCAGCGCGCGAGCGCGGCACGCATCGGATCACTATCCGCTGGTCGCGCGGATGCGCGCGACGCCCGCGACGGGCACGGCGCTTGCGCGGTGAGCCTTTTCTCGCTCCGACGGAGGCAGCCCATGCGAACCGACGCACTCGACGGAAAGGATCTCGACTACTGGTGCGCACGCGCGTTGTGCGCCGACGATGAAGACACGCTGCGTTTCACGGCCGTCGCGCCGACCGTCGTCGTGACGGCCGCCTGCGACGCGTTCCGGCATCTTGACGCGCCGTTTGCGCCGTCGGCCTCGTGGGCCGACGCCGGTGCGGTGCTCGATCGCGTGGAGGACCTGCGGATCGCGCGTCACGGCGACGACGTCGAATGCGACGCCACCTTCGTCGACGGCCCGTCGACCTGCGGCGCCCACGGCCGCGACGCGCGCGTGGCGCTGCTGCGCGCGTTCGTGCGTGCGCGTTTCGGCGATGACGTGGACGCGCCGCCGTCGTTCCCGCATCGGATCGAACACGGCAAGGTGGTGCGCTATGACCCCGGTGTGCCGATTCCGGATACGGACGATGATCCGGCGACGGGCGACAGCTCGGATATTCGGTCCATCCCGCGCATGTAATACAGGTGCGGCCTCGGCGGTCATGTAAAAACGACAGGCCCTTTCAAACCGCCTTTCCGTGCACGCCCTGTTCCGCCGGTGATCGCGCAGCAGGCACACCGATTGCGATGCCGCTGCGTTACCGCTCGCCGCCATCCGCCCGCGCCACGCCATGGACTCCACACCGCCGTTCGCTCCACACCTCTACTTCTGCGACGCCCGCCTCGTCGGGCCGCTCGACGCGTGGCCGCAGACCTTCGCGCATATCGCCGGGATGGGCTTCGATCACGTGCTGGTCGGCGCGTTCTGGGCCGCGAGCGTCGCCGGCTTTCCGCGCCACGTGGCCGATTTCCGGCGGCCGGCCCGGTCGTTCGAGACGCGCGCGAGCGCGCTCGAAACCTTCTCGCGGCTCGCGCAACTGGCGAAAGGCCACGGGCTGCGCCTGCTGCTCGAGGTCGTGCCCGATCGCATCGCACGCGAGAACCCGCTGCGCGCCGAGCATCCGGACTGGTACGTCGAGCACACGCACGACGACGCGCTGATCGATCCGCGCGGCACCGCGCACGCGCTGGATATCGCGCATGCGAACGCCGGCGACGAAGCGGTGCGCGACGCGCTGTCGGCATGGTGGTGCGCGCATCTCGCGGCGTTCGCCGACGCGGGCGCGGCCGGCTTCCTGATCGACGCGCCGCATCATCTGCCGGCCGACTGGTGGCCGGGGTGGCGCGCGGCGCTGCGCCGCGCACGCCCGGACGTCGCGGTGCTCGCCGGCGTGCCCGGCCATGCGCGCGACGCGCTCGCGCAGCTCGAAGGCGCCGGGTTCGACGCGGTGTTTTCATCGGTGCGCTGGTGGGACTTGCGCGCGCCGTGGTTCGCGGACGAACACCGGCTGCTGCGTCGGATCGGCGCGCCGATCGCGTTCCCCGATGCGCCGGACGGCCCGCGTCTCGCCGACGACTGGCCCGACGCGTCGGACGACACCGTCGCCCGCGCGTATCGCCGCGCGCTGTGGACGGCCGCGGCCGTCGGCACCGGCTGGCTCGTGCCGATGGGATTCGAGCGCGGCGTGACGGTGCCGCTGATGGCGCGCGACGCGGATGCCGAACGTTACCGCGCCGCATTCGAGCACGCGCGTTTCGACCTGTCGGGCGCGCTCGCCGATGCGAACGCGTGGCGCCGCGCCACCCCGGTCGCGGCGACGCGCGGCGAAATCGTGCAACTGAGCGCGCCGGCCGCGCACGCGACCGCGCTGCTGCGCGGTACGGGCCCGTCGCTCGACCATGACGACGCGGCGTTGCTGATCGCGTTGAATCCCGATCTCGACGCGCCCGCCACGCTCGACCCCGCGACGATCCTGCCCGGCGTGCCGGGCGGCTTCACGCGCGTCGTCACGCATGCCGGCGCGCACCCGCATCCGCCTGCCGCGCTCGAACCGTTCACGCTCGCGCCCGGCGCGTATGCGCTGCTGCATGCGTGGCGGGCGCCGCCCGTCACGACACGCCCGGACGCCGCGCGTGAGCGCACCGTGCTGTCGGCGGCGCTTGCAGCCGACCGGATCGCGATCGAGCGCGTCGAGCCGTCGGTCGACGGCGGCCGCTTCGCGATCAAGCGCGTGATCGGCGAGCCGCTCGTCGTCGGTGCGTCGATCTTCACCGACGGCCACGCGCATCTGGCGGCCGTGCTTCAGTGGCGCGCCGCCGACGACGATACCTGGCGCGAAGTGCCGTTCGAAGCCGAGCCGAACGACCGCTGGCACGCGCGCGTCACGCTCGACCGGCTCGGCCGTCATGAATTCCGCGTGGTCGCGTGGCGCGACGACTGGGCGTCGCTCGTCACCGATATCGCAAAGAAGCGCGCGGCCGGCCAGGACGTCACGCTGGAGGTGCGCGAAGCGCAACTGCTGCTCGCGACCGCGCTGAAGCAAGCCGAGCCGGTCGATCCGCGCGCGCGCAAGCAGATGGAACGGCTCGCCGCAGAGCTCAAGGACGCGTCGCCCGACGACCGCCTCGCACTGATCGGCGCGCCCGAACTCGCCGATGCGTACGCGGCGCTGCGCTACCGCCTGTTCGTCACGCACGACGCGACGACCTACCCCGTCGACGTCGAACGCCGCAAGGCGCGCTTCTCGAGCTGGTACGAGATGTTTCCGCGCTCGGCGAGCGACGATCCGCACCGGCACGGCACGTTCGACGACGTGATCGCGCATTTGCCGCGCATCCGCGACATGGGTTTCGACGTGCTGTATTTCCCGCCGATCCACCCGATCGGCATGTCGGCCCGCAAGGGCCGCAACAACAGCCTGACCGCGGGCCCCGACGACGTCGGCAGTCCGTATGCGATCGGCTCGCCCGACGGCGGGCACACGGCCGTGCATCCGCAGCTCGGCACGCTCGATTCGTTCCGCGCGCTGGTCGACGCCGCGCGCGGGCACGGGCTCGAGATCGCGCTCGATTTCGCGATCCAGTGCTCGCCCGACCATCCGTGGCTCGCCGCGCATCCGGGCTGGTTCGCGTGGCGGCCCGACGGCTCGCTGCGCTTCGCCGAAAACCCGCCGAAGCGCTACCAGGACATCGTGAACCCCGATTTCTACGCGCCGGACGCGCTGCCCGACCTGTGGCTCGCGCTGCGCGACGCGGTGCTGTTCTGGGTCGACGCGGGCGTGCGGATCTTCCGCGTCGACAACCCGCACACGAAGCCGCTGCCGTTCTGGGCGTGGATGATCGACGACGTGCGCGGCCGGCATCCGGACGTCGTGTTCCTGTCCGAGGCGTTCACGCGCCCGGGGATGATGTATCGCCTCGCGAAAGTCGGCTTCTCGCAGTCCTACACGTATTTCACGTGGCGCGAATCGAAGCGCGACTTCATCGATTACCTGACCGAGCTGACGGCCGGCCCCGCGCGCGAATTCTTCCGGCCGAACTTCTTCGTCAACACGCCCGACATCAACCCGCGCCACCTGCAGAACGCGCCGCGCTCGCAGTTCGTGATCCGCGCGGCGCTCGCGGCGACGCTGGCCGGCTCGTGGGGCCTGTACTCGGGCTTCGAGCTCGGCGAATCGGCGCCGCTGCCGGACAGCGAGGAATACGCGGATGCGGAGAAATACGAGCTGCGCGCGCGACTGGAGCAAGGCCGCGCACATCGGCGCGGAAATCGCGCGGCTGAACCGCGCGCGGCGCGATCACCCGGCGCTGCAGACGCATCTCGGGCTCACGTTCGTCGACGCGGACAACGATTCGGTGCTCGTGTTCATGAAGGCGACCCCCGCGTTCGACAGCGTGGTGGTCGTCGCGATCAGCCTCGACCCGTGGCATCCGCAGGCCGCCAACTTCACGCTCGATGCGGCGCTGTGGCGCGGCCTCGGGCTGGCCGACGGCGAGCCGCTCGATGCGCTCGAACAGGACGCCGCGCACGCGCAGACCTGGCGCGGCCAGCGCCAGTACGTGTCGCTCGATCCGCACGTGCGGCCGTACGCCATCTGGCGGCTCGCGCCGCCTCCGGGCGCCGCGCGGGCGGCGACGCCCGCGCCGGACGACGCCCGACCTTCCTCGGGAGCCCACGGATGATGAAACGCGAAGATTCCCTCGACGACGTGCGCCGCGCGCAATTCCCGTCGCTCGCGCCGGCCGGCACGCCGCGCCGGCGCCGCGCGCGCCGCCGCGAACCCGCGCTCTGCGCGGACGATCCGCTGTGGTACAAGGACGCGATCATCTACCAGGTGCACGTGAAGTCGTTCTACGACTCGAACAACGACGGCATCGGCGATTTCCCCGGCCTGATCGCGAAGCTCGACTACATCGCCGAGCTCGGTGTCGACACGATCTGGCTGCTGCCGTTCTATCCGTCGCCGCGCCGCGACGACGGCTACGACATCGCCGACTACCGCGACGTGCATCCCGACTACGGCACGCTGGCCGACGTGCGGCGCTTCATACGCGAAGCGCATGCGCGCGGCATCCGCGTGATCGCCGAACTGGTGATCAACCACACGTCGGACCAGCATCCGTGGTTCCAGCGCGCGCGCCGCGCGAAGCCGGGCTCCACGTATCGCGATTACTACGTGTGGTCCGACACCGATACGAAGTACGCGGGCACGCGGATCATCTTTCTGGATACCGAAACGTCGAACTGGACGCACGATCCGGTGGCCGGCCAGTATTACTGGCACCGCTTCTACTCGCACCAGCCCGACCTGAACTTCGACAACCCGGCCGTCGTGCGCGAAGTGATCCAGGTGATGCGCTTCTGGCTCGACCTCGGCATCGACGGGCTGCGGCTCGACGCGGTGCCGTACCTGGTCGAGCGCGAAGGCACCAACAACGAGAACCTGCCGGAAACGCATGCGATCCTGAAGCGGATCCGCGCGACGATCGACGCCGAATACCCGAACCGGATGCTGCTCGCGGAAGCGAACCAGTGGCCGGAAGACGTGCAGGAATATTTCGGCAACGAGGACGAATGCCACATGGCGTTCCACTTCCCGCTGATGCCGCGCATCTACATGTCGATCGCGAGCGAGGACCGCTTCCCGATCCTCGACATCATGCGCCAGACGCCGGCGCTCGCGCCGAGCAACCAGTGGGCCGTGTTCCTGCGCAACCACGACGAGCTGACACTCGAGATGGTCACCGATTCGGAGCGCGACCTGCTGTGGCAGACCTATGCGAGCGACCGGCGCGCGCGGCTGAACCTCGGGATCCGGCGCCGGCTCGCGCCGCTGATGGAGCGCGACCGGCGCCGCATCGAGCTGATCAATTCGCTGCTGCTGTCGATGCCCGGCACGCCGGTGATCTACTACGGCGACGAGCTCGGGATGGGCGACAACATCCACCTCGGCGACCGCGACGGCGTACGCACGCCGATGCAGTGGTCGTCGGACCGCAACGGCGGCTTCTCGCGCGCCGACCCCGAACTGCTCGTGCTGCCGCCGGTGATGGGCTCGCTGTACGGCTATGACGCGATCAACGTCGAAGCGCAGACGCGCGACCCGCATTCGCTGCTGAACTGGACGCGGCGCATCCTCGCGACGCGCCGGGCGTCGCAGGCGTTCGGGCGCGGCACGATCCGCTTCCTGCGCCCGGACAACCGCAAGGTGCTCGCGTATCTGCGCGAGCTGGACGGCCACGAGCCGCTGCTGTGCGTCGCGAACCTGTCGCGCGCATCGCAGGCGGTCGAGCTCGACCTGTCCGAATTCGCGGGCCGCGTGCCGATCGAGATGACGTCCGATTCGCCGTTTCCGCCGATCGGCCAGCTCCCGTATCTCCTCACCTTTCCGCCGTACGGATTCCTCTGGTTCGTGCTCGCCGAGCACGGCCGCGAGCCGTCGTGGCGGCAGCCGCACGCGGAACCGTTGCCCGAATACGTGACGCTCGTGATGCGGCGCGGCGACACGCGGCCGGACGTCTCGCAGCTGCACACGCTCGCGCACGACGCGCTTGCGTCATGGCTCGCGCGGCGGCGCTGGTTCGCGTCGAAGGACCGCAAGATCGGCGACGCGTGGCTGAACGTCGTCACGCCGATTCCGGACGAGCCGTTCCAGTATGCGGAGGCATGGGTGTCGGCGAGCGACGGCGGCGTCGAACGCTACGTGGTGCCGCTCGCGGCCGCGTGGGGCGGCGAGACGTCCCATCCGCTGTTCGCGCAACTCGCGCTGGCGCGCGTGCGGCGTGGCCATACGGTCGGCTACCTGACCGACGCGTTCGCGCTGCCGGCGTTCGCGCGCGGGATGCTGCGCAAGCTGCGCGACGGCGCGACGGTGCCCACGTCCGACGGCGGCCGGCTCACCTTTCTGCCGGAAGACGCGCTCGCCGGGCTCGATCCGGGCGACGACGCGGAAGTGCGCTGGCTCGCGGCCGAGCAGAGCAACAGCTCGCTCGTGATCGGCGACGCGATCGTGCTGAAGCTGGTGCGCAAGGTCGCGCACGGCGTTCATCCGGAAGCGGAAATGAGCCGGCACCTGACGCGCATCGGCTATGCGAACACCGCGACGCTGGCCGGCGAAGTCGTGCACGTCGATCCGGACGGCACGCCGCATACGGTCGCGATCCTGCAGCGCTACGTCGACAACCAGGGCGATGCGTGGACGCGCTCGTTCGACTTCCTGCGGCGCGCGATCGACGAACTCGCGCTGCCGGCCGCGGACGAAGGCGAGGCGGCCGAAACGGACGAGGAACCCGATGCGCTGCTCGGCTACGCGGCGTTCGCGGGCATCATCGGCACGCGGCTCGGCCAGTTGCACGTCGCGCTCGCGCAGCCGTCCGACGATCCCGCGTTCGCGCCGGAGCGCGCGACGCCCGATCACATCGACGGCTGGTGCATGGACGCGATCGCATCGTTCGAGCGCGCGCTCGACGTGCTGCGCACGCGGCTCGATGCGATCGATGCGCCCACCCGCGCGTCGGCCGATGCGCTGCTCGCGTCGCGCGACGCGGCCGTGCTCGCGCTCGGCGAGCTCGTGCCGCGCACGCTCGACGCGCAATGCACGCGGATTCACGGCGATTTCCATCTGGGCCAGGTGCTCGACGTGCAGGGCGACGCGCTGCTGATCGACTTCGAAGGCGAACCGGCGCGCCCGCTCGAGCGGCGTCGCGCGAAATCGCATCCGCTGCGCGACGTGGCCGGCCTGCTGCGCTCGCTGTCATACGTCAGCGCGACCGCGCAGTTCGCGATCGAAAAAGCGCCGCCCCAGGCCGCCGGCCGCAAGCGCGCGCTGTTCGACCGCTTCGGGCAGGCCGCCGCCGACCGTTTCGTCGAATGCTATCGCGCGGCCGCGGACCTCGCCCCCGCGCGCTTCGTCGATCCGCACTACGCGGACCGCCTGCTCGCGCTGTTTCTGATCGACAAGGCGTCGTACGAGCTGTGCTACGAAGCCGCGAACCGGCCCGACTGGCTGAGCGTGCCGGTCGGCGGGCTCGCGGCGCTGGTCGACCGGCTGCTCGGCGACGGCGTGCTGCCCGACGACGGAGGACACCCATGACCGACACGCTGTTCGAACGCGCCGATATCGACGCGCTGCTCGCCGGCCGCCATCCCGACCCGTTTGCGTGCCTCGGCCCGCACGAACAGGCCGACCGGATCGTCGTGCGCGCGCTGCTGCCCGGTGCGGAGCGCGTGCGCGCGCTGTCGCCGGACGGCGCCGAGCTCGGCGCGCTCGCCTGCATCGATCGCGCCGGCTGCTTCGCGGGGACGATCGCGCACGACGGCGGCTGGCCGCATTACCTGCTCGCGATCGACTGGCCGAACGCCCACCAGGTCACCGACGACGCGTATGCATTCGGCACGCTGCTCGACGAAGCGGCGCTCGCGCGCTTCTCGGCCGGCGATCCCGATGCCGTGCTCGACTGCCTCGGCGCGACACCGGTGCGCATCGACGACACCGACGGCGTGCGCTTCGCGGTCTGGGCGCCGAACGCGCAGCGCGTATCTGTGGTCGGCGATTTCAATGCATGGGACGGGCGCCGGCATCCGATGCGGCTGCGGCGGCCGTCGGGCGTATGGGAGCTGTTCGTGCCGGGCATCGGCGCGGGCGAGCGCTATAAGTTCGAGCTGCGCGCGGCCGACGGGCGCGTGCTGCCGCACAAGGCCGACCCGTGCGCGCGCGCGACCGAGGCGCCGCCGAGCACGGCATCGGTGGTCGCCGACGTCGCGGCGCTCCACGCGTTCGCATGGCACGACGACGGCTGGATGCACGCGCGGCCGCGCAACGACGACCGCTATCGCGTGCCGTGGTCGATCTACGAGGTCCATCCGGAATCGTGGCAGCGCATCCCCGAACAGATGGACCGCAGCGCGACGTGGGACGAACTCGCCGAGCGGCTGATTCCATACGTGAAAGGGATGGGCTTCACGCACGTCGAGTTCATGCCGATCGCCGAATACCCGTTCGGCGGCTCGTGGGGCTACCAGCCGCTGTCGCAGTTCGCGCCGTCCGCGCGCTTCGGGCCGGTCGAGGGTTTCGCGCGGTTCGTCGATCGCGCGCATGCGGCCGGCATCGGCGTGATCGTCGACTGGGTGCCCGCGCATTTTCCGAACGACGCGCACGGGCTCGCGCAATTCGACGGCAGCGCGCTGTACGAGCATGCCGATCCGCGCGAAGGCATGCATCCCGACTGGAACACGTGCGTGTTCAACGTCGGGCGCACCGAAGTCAGTGCATTCCTCGTCGCGTCGGCGCTCGCATGGGCGCGCCGCTATCACGTGGACGGCATCCGCGTCGACGCGGTCGCGTCGATGCTGTACCGCGACTATTCGCGCAAGGAAGGCGAGTGGGTGCCGAACGTGTACGGCGGCCGCGAGAACCTCGAATCGGTCGCGTTCCTGCGCCGGCTGAACGACACGCTGCACGGTGCGTCCGCGCCGGCCGGCGTCGTCACGGTCGCGGAAGAATCTACCGCGTGGCCGGGCGTCACCGCGTCGACCGCCGACGGCGGGCTCGGCTTCGACTTCAAATGGAACATGGGCTGGATGCACGACACGCTCGCATACCTGCACGAAGACCCGATCCACCGCCGCTATCACCACGACCGGATGACGTTCGGGCTCGTGTACGCGTTCTCCGAGCGCTTCGTGCTGCCGCTGTCGCACGACGAGGTCGTGCACGGCAAGGGCTCGCTCGTCGCGAAGATGCCCGGCGACGCGTGGCAGCGGCTCGCGACGCTGCGCGCGTATTTCGGCTTCATGTGGGCGCATCCCGGCAAGAAGCTGCTGTTCATGGGCAGCGAATTCGCGCAATGGTCGGAGTTCGCGCACGATGCGACACCGCATTGGGACTTGCTCGACGCGCCCGCGCATCGCGGCGTGCAGCGGCTGGTGCGGGATCTGAACCGCACGTATGCGGCCGAACCGGCGCTGCATGCGCTCGACTGCCACGCGGCCGGGTTCTCCTGGCTGATCGGCGACGACCGCGACAACAGCGTGTTCGCGTTCGCCCGCCGCGACGATGCGGGGCACCTCGTCGTCGCCGTGTGCAACTTCACGCCCGTGCCGCGCAGCGGCTACCGCCTCGGGCTGCCCGCGCCCGGGCACTGGCGCGAACTGATGAACACCGATGCCGCGACGTACGGCGGCACCAACGCCGGCAACGACGGCGCCGTGTGGGCCGAAGCCGTGCCGGCCCACGGCGAGGCGTGGTCGGCGACCTTGCGCCTGCCGCCGCTCGCGACGCTGTGGCTTACCCCTGCCTGATCACTCGCTCGCGCCCTCGACACGGAGAACCGCCCCATGCCGACCGCCCTCCCCACCCGTCTCGAATCCGGCCGCAGCTATCCGCTCGGCGCGACCTGGGACGGCCTCGGGACCAATTTCGCGGTGTTTTCCGCGCACGCGCATCGCATTCAGCTGTGCGTGTTCGATCCGACCGGCCGCAAGGAACTCGCGCGCCTCGACCTGCCCGAATGCACCGACGAGGTGTGGCACGGCTACCTGCCCAACGCGCATCCGGGCACCGTGTACGGGTTTCGCGCGGACGGCCCGTACCAGCCGCAGAACGGCCATCGCTTCAATCCGACCAAGCTGCTGCTCGATCCGTACGCACGCAAGCTGGTCGGCCAGTTCCGCTGGTCGGACGCGCTGTTCGGCTATCGCGTGCATTCGAATCGGGCCGATCTGTCGATGGACCGCCGCGATTCGGCGCCCGCGATGCCGAAAGCCGTGGTCGTCGACGAAGCGTTCGACTGGAGCAACGACCGGCGCCCGAACGTGCCGTGGCGCAGTACCGTGATCTACGAGACGCACGTCCGCGGCGCGTCGATGCGCCGCGCCGGGCTGCGCCCGCCGGAGCGCGGCACGTTCGCGTCGCTCGCGCATCCGGCGTTCATCGATCATCTGCTGTCAATCGGCGTGACGACGGTCGAGCTGTTGCCGATTCACGCGTTCCTGCAGCAGCGCGAGCTCGTGAAACGCGGGCTGCGCAACTACTGGGGCTACGACACGGCGGCGTTCTTCGCGCCGGAGCCGTCGTATCTGACGACGCGGCGACTCGACGAAATGCGCATCGCGGTGCGCCAGTTGCACGCGGCCGGCATCGAGGTCGTGCTCGACGTCGTCTACAACCACACGTGCGAAGGCAACCAGCTCGGGCCCACGCTGTCGTGGCGCGGCCTCGACAACGCGAGCTATTACCGGCTGCGGCCCGACGATCTGCGCTACCACGTCGACGAAACCGGGTGCGGCAACACGCTGAACATGTCGCATCCGCGTGTCGTGCAGATGGTGATGGATTCGCTGCGCTACTGGGCCACCGCGTTCAACATCGACGGCTTCCGCTTCGATCTCGGCGTGACGCTCGGCCGCGAGGATCACGGCTTCGAACCCGGCGCGGGGTTCTTCGACGCGCTGCGGCAGGACCCCGTGCTCGCGCAGCGCAAGCTCATCACCGAGCCGTGGGATCTCGGCCCCGGCGGCTATCAGCTCGGCCGCCATCCGCCCGGCTTCGCCGAGTGGAACGACCGGTTTCGCGACACCGTGCGACGCTTCTGGCGCGGCGACGCTGGCCAGCGCCCGGAACTGGCGGCACGCTTGTCGGGCTCGGCCGACCTGTTCAATCACGGGCGGCGCCGCACCTGGGCATCGATCAATTTCGTCACCGCGCACGACGGCTTCACGCTCGCCGATCTGGTGTCGTACGCGGGCAAGCACAACGACGCGAACGGCGAGGACAACCGCGACGGCCGCGACGACAACTGCAGCGCGAACTGGGGCGCCGAAGGGCCGACCGACGACGCGGCGATCCGCGACGTGCGCCGGCGCGTCGCGCGCTCGATGCTCGCGACGCTGTTTACCGCGCTCGGCACGCCGATGCTCGTGGCGGGCGACGAATTCGGCCGCACGCAGCAGGGCAACAACAACGCGTATTGCCAGGATAACGAACTGTCCTGGCTCGACTGGGACTTGGCGCACGGCGACGAAGGCGTCGAGATGACCCGCTTCGTGTCGCGGCTCGCCGCGCTGCGGCGCATGTACCCGGTGATGTCGGCGCCGCGCTACCCGTCGGGCGACCGCGACGGCGCGCCGGGCATGCGCGAGATCGAATGGTTCGACGAACGCGGCCACGCGCTGACCGTCCCCGCGTGGGAAGACGGCGAACGCCGCGCGCTGACGATGCGGCGCGTCGGCACCGGCCGCACCGGACGCACCGAGGCGTTGCTCGTGATGCTGAACGCATCGGCCGACACCATCACGTTCATGCCGCCCGCGCCCGTACTCGACTACCGGATCCTGCTCGACACCGCGACGCCCGACTCGGGCCCGCGCTCGTGGCCGGAAGCGGGCCTCGACGTCGCCGCGCATGCGGCCGCGATCGCGGTCGCGGCCGTGCCGCCGCCCGATCAGTCTCCTTCCCGAGGATCGCCATGACATCCCGTTCCGCCCGCCCAACCGGCACGCATGCATTCGAATCGTCGTTCGGCGCGACCTGCGTCGATGCCGACCACACGCGTTTCCGGCTGTGGGCGCCCGCGAGCCGCACGGCCGCCGTCGAGCTGCAGGACGAAGGCGGCCGCGCGATTCCGATGACGCCGGCCGGCGACGGCTGGTTCGAGACGGTCGCGCCGTGCGGCCCCGGCACGCTGTACCGCTACCTGCTCGACGACGCGCTCGCGGTCCCCGATCCCGCGTCGCGCTTCCAGCCGTACGACGTGCACGGGCCGAGCCAGATCGTCGATCCAACCGGGTACCGCTGGCGTCACGACGCATGGCGCGGCCGCCCGTGGCACGAGACGGTGCTGTACGAGCTGCATGTCGGCGCGTGCGGCGGCTACGCGGCCGTCGAGCGGCGGCTGCCGACGATCGCCGAACTCGGCGTGACCGCCGTCGAGCTGATGCCCGTCAACGCATTCCCGGGCGCGCGCAACTGGGGCTACGACGGCGTGCTGCCGTTCGCGCCCGACGCGTCGTACGGGCGGCCCGAGGAGCTGAAGTCGCTGGTCGACACCGCGCACGGGCTCGGGCTGCAGGTGTTCCTCGACGTCGTCTACAACCACTTCGGCCCCGACGGCAACCTGCTGCCGCGCTACGCGCCCGAATTCTTCCGCGCGGACCCGCAGACCGCGTGGGGACCGGCGATCGACTTCTCCCGCCCGCAGACGAGCGCGTTCTTCATCGACAACGCGCTGTACTGGCTCGACGAGTACCGTTTCGACGGGCTGCGCATCGACGCCGCGCACGCGATCGGCGACGACGCATGGCTGCGCGAACTCGCGCGCCGCGTACGCGCGCACGCGGGCGGCGCGCGCCACGTGCATCTCGTGCTGGAGAACGAGCGCAATACCGCGAGCCTGCTCGGCCCCGGCGGCTTCGACGCGCAATGGAACGACGACTTCCACAACAGCGCGCACGTGCTGCTGACCGGCGAGCGCGACGGCTACTATCGCGCGTACGCCGACGCGCCGCTGCGCCATTTCGCGCGCACGCTCGGCGAAGGCTTCGCGTATCAGGGCGAACCGTCGCCGCTGCACGACGGCGCGGCGCGCGGCGAGCCGAGCGCGCACCTGCCGCCGACCGCGTTCGTCGTGTTTCTGCAGAACCACGACCAGATCGGCAACCGCGCGTTCGGCGAACGGCTGCGCGCGCTCGCGAACGACGACGCGGTGCGCGCGGCCACCGCGCTGATGCTGCTCGCGCCGTCGATTCCGCTGCTGTTCATGGGCGAGGAAGACGGCAGCACGCAGCCGTTCCAGTTCTTCACCGACTATCGCGGCGCGCTCGCCGACGCGGTGCGCGAAGGCCGGCGCCGCGAATTCGCCGCGTTTCCCGCGTTCGCCGATGCCGCGCATCGCGACGCGATTCCCGATCCGAACGACATCGCGACGTTCGTGCGCTCGTCGTTGCACCATCCGCCCGACGAATCGTGGCCCGACGCGGCCGCGTGGCGGCGCTTCTACCGCAGCGCGCTGGCCGTGCGCGCGGCGCTCGTGACGCCGCACCTGGCCGGCGCGCGGTCGCTCGGCGTCGATCTGCTCGCGGGCGACGGCGACCCGCCCGCGCTCGCCGCGCGCTGGCGCCTCGGCGACGGCAGCACGCTGACGATCGCGCTGAATCTCGGCTCGCACGACGCGACGCTGCCCGCGCTGCCGGTCGGCAAGATCGTGTTCGAGACGCCGCCGCGCGCGCGCGACCGGCTGCCGGGCGGGCACGTGCCGCCCCGCGCGTGCATCGCGTGGCGCGACGGCGCGGTCAACCAGGATGCGCGGCATCACCGCGCGAACGGACGGAGTTCATCATGACGACCGACGTTCCGATCGCGGCGCTCGCCCGTGCGGCCGGACTGGAGCCCGACTGGACCGACGCGGGCGGCGTCGCGCGGCGCGTGGACGACGACGCGCTCGTCGCGCTCGTCGATGCGCTCGGCTGGCCGTGTGGCACCGCGATCCAGCGGGTCGACAGCGCGGCGGCGCTCGCCGACGCGAACGCGGCGCCGCCGCGCACCGTGACCGGCGACGCCGGCCTGCCGCTGACGCTGCCCGCGACCGTCGCGGCGCCGGGCGCGCGCTTCAGGATCTCGCTCGAAAGCGGCGGGCACCTGGACGGGCGCGTGGGCGGCACGGGCGAACACGGCACGCTGCCGCCGCTCGCGATGGCCGGCTATCACGCGCTCGACGTCGGCGAGCAGCGTATCGGGCTCGCGATCGCACCACCGCGCGCGCGGCCGTTCGACGCGTTCGCGCGCACACGCGACGCGAACAGCCGCTGGGGCATCGCCGCGCAGCTCTACGGCCTGCGCCGCACCGGCGACGACGGCGCGGGCGACTACACGACGCTCGCGCGGCTCGCCGCGCACGCGGCGCGCCACGGCGCGCAGGCCGTGGCGATCAGCCCGACGCACGCCGGCTTTCCGGCCCTCCCCGCGCACGACAGCCCGTATTCGCCGTCGTCGAGGCGCTGGCACAACGTCGCGTATCTCGACTGCGACGCGGTGCCGGGCGCCGATGCCGCGCCGCGCGCATCGGCCGCCGTCGCCGACGCCGACGCCGCACCGATCGACTGGCCCCGCGTGCTGCCGGCGAAGCTGCGCCGTCTGCGTGCATGCTTCGACGCATGGCGAGCGAGCGACGACCCGTCGCGCGACACGTACCAGCGGTTTCGCGCGGCGGGCGGCGCGGCGCTCGACGCGCACGCGCGCTTCGATGCGCTGCAGGCGTTCTGCATCGAGCACGGGATCGGCGCGGATTGGCGGCAATGGCCGGCGCAATGGCGCATGCCGGGATCGGCGGAAGTCGACGCGTTCGCGCACGCGCATGCCGACACGATCGCGTTCCACACCTTCCTGCAATGGTGCGCGTCGCGCGCGCTGGGCGACGCGCAGCACGCGGCGCGCGGCGCGGGCATGGCGACCGGGCTGATCGCCGATCTCGCGGTCGGCTCCGATCGCGCCGGCAGTGACGCGTGGGCGCACGGCACGACGCTGCTGCGCGGCGTGTCGCTCGGCGCGCCGCCCGACCTGTTCAATGCGGCCGGCCAGGCGTGGGGCGTGACGACGTGGACGCCCGCCGCGCTGCGCGCGGACGGCTTCGTGCCGTTCATCGAGCTGCTGCGCGCCGCGTTCGCGCACGCGGGCGGCATCCGCATCGATCACGTGCTCGGCTTCGCGCGGATGTGGATCGTGCCGGACGGTGGCTCGCCGCGCAGCGGCGCGTACCTGCGCTATCCGCTCGACGATCTGGTGCGGCTCGTCGCGCTCGAGGCGGCCCGCCATCGCGCGATCGCGATCGGCGAGGATCTCGGCACCGTTCCGGCCGGATTGCGCGAACGGCTCGGCGCGCAGGGCGTCGCGGGCATGCGCGTGCTGTGGTTCGAGCGCGACGCGAACGGCGCGTTCCGGCCGCCGTCCGCATGGGATCGCGATGCGATCGCGACCACCTCGACGCACGACTTGCCGACCGTGGCCGGCTGGTGGCGCGGCGTCGATCTCGGATGGCGGCGCGTCGCAGCCGACGCCGAAGCCGGGAAACGGCGCGACGACACACCGCCGCGCGACGTGGCCGCCCCGGCGCCGGACGATGCGAGCACGCACGATTCCGACGAGATCGTGCAGCGCATGGCGTTCGGACACGACACCGTGCAGCGCCCCGAGCCGGGCAAGCCGACGCCGCCGCCGGCTTCGCCGCCCGAGCTGCTCGCCGCCCACGCGGAACGCGCCACCGAGCGCGCGGCGCTGTGGCACGCGCTGCAACAGGCCGGGTGCGCGCCGGCCGGCGCCGCGGCGCCGCCGGCCGACATGCCGCCGGTGAACGCGATCCTCGGCTACGTCGCGATCAGCCCGTCGCCGCTCGCGCTGCTGCCGCTCGAGGATTTGCTCGCGCTCGACGCGCAGCCGAACCTGCCGGGGCCGCCGTGCGGCCATCCGAACTGGCGGCAGCGTCTGCCGCGCACGGTCGACACGCTGTTCGACACCGACGTGCGCACGCGCATCGCCGCCGTCGTGCATGCGCGCCATTCGCGGGGGCGCCGCCCATGACGCCGCGCGCGACGCTGCGCCTGCAGTTGCACGCGGGCTTCACGTTCGACGACGCGGCCGCGCACGCCGACTACTTCGCGCGGCTCGGCGTGAGCCACCTGTACCTGTCGCCGGTGTCGACGGCCGAGCGCGGCTCGCTGCACGGCTACGACACCGTCGACTACGGCGCGCTCAGCGCGGAACTCGGCGGCGAAGCCGGCTTCCTGCGGCTCGTCGATGCGCTGCGCGCGCGCGGCCTCGGCATCATCATCGACATCGTGCCGAACCACATGGGCATCGGCGGGTCGTCGAACGGCTGGTGGAACGACGTGCTCGAATGGGGGCCGGCGAGCCCGTACGCACGCACCTTCGACATCGACTGGCATCCGCCGGACCCGGCGCTCGACGGCAAGGTGCTGCTGCCGTGCCTCGGCGCGCCGTACGGCGATGCGCTCGCGGCCGGCGACATCACGCTGCGCGCCGATCCGGCCGCGGGCCGCTTCTATATCGCGTGCCCCGGGCGGCGGCTGCCCGTGGCCGCCGCCACCTACGCGGAAATCCTGCGCATCGCGAACCGCGCGGACCTTAACGCGCTCGCCGAGCGCTTCGATGCCGCGCCGGCACGCGGCAGCGCGCGGCTGGCCGCCGCCCATGCGGCGCTGCGCGATCATGCGGCCGCGCACGGCCCGCTTGCGCTCGACGCGGTATTGCGCGGCGCCGATCCGCGCCGCGCCCGCTCGCGCGCCTGCCTGCACCGATTGCTCGAACGCCAGCACTACCGGCTCGCGTGGTGGCGCACGGCCGCCGACGAGCTGAACTGGCGGCGCTTCTTCGACATCGCGACGCTCGCGGCCGTACGCGTCGAAGACGACGCGGTGTTCGACGCCGTTCATGCGCTGCCGCTGCGCCTCCACGCGGCCGGGCTGGTCGACGGCGTGCGCGTCGATCACGTCGACGGCCTCGCCGATCCGCGCGCGTACTGCCGGCGGCTGCACGCGCGGCTCGCCGCGCAGCGCGACGCGCGGCCCTACGTCGTGGTCGAGAAGATCCTCGCGCCCGGCGAGGCGCTGCGCAGCGACTGGGCCGTCGACGGCACGACCGGCTACGACTTCATGAACGACGTCGGCGCGCTGCTGCACGACCCGGCCGGCGCCGCGCCGCTCGCCGCGCACTGGGCGGCCGTGTCGGGTTCCGCGCGCACGTTCGCGCAGGAAGCGTTCGACGGCAAGCGGCGCGTGCTGATGCGCCAACTCGCCGTCGAGCATGCGCGCGTCGCGCGGTTGCTGCACGGGATCGCGCGGGCGTCGCCCGCGACGCGCGACGTGAGCCGGCTCGCGATCCAGCGCGTGCTCGGCGAACTCGCGGTGCGGCTGCCCGTGTACCGGATGTATCCGGCGCCGGGCGAGGAACTCGCCGACGCCGACCGGCGCGTGCTCGCCCACGCGTATGACGGTGCGCATGCGGCCGTCGATCCGACCGACCGGTTCGCGCTCGAGCGCGTCGCCGCGTGGCTCGGCCTGCCGGTCGTGCGCGTACCGCGCGCGAACGCGGACGCGCTAGTCGCGGCGCGCGTCGCGTTCGCGCAGCTCACCGCGCCGCTGGCCGCGAAGGGTGTCGAGGATACGGCCAACTATCGCTATGGCCGGCTGCTGTCGCGCAACGAAGTCGGCGCCGACGCCGGCGACTTCAGCCTGTCGCGCGGCGCGTTCCATGCGCGCAACCGGCGTCGCGCGCGCACCGTGCCGCACGGGCTCGTCGCGACGGCCACGCACGACCACAAGCGCGGCGAGGACGCGCGTGCGCGGCTCGCGGCGCTCAGCGAGGCGCCCGATGCGTGGCGCGCGGCATCGCTCGACTGGTCGGCGCTGAACCTGCCGCATCGCGGCGGCGCGCACCGCGACCTCCCGTGGACGCCCGGGCCGGCCGCCGAGGCGATGCTGTACCAGACGCTCGTCGGCTGCTGGCCGCCCGCGCTCGCACCCGACGATGCGGCCGGCCTCGACGCGCTCGCGACGCGCGTCGTGCAATGGCAGACGAAGGCGCTGCGCGAAGCGAAGCAGCACACCGACTGGCTCGCGCCCGAGCCCGACTACGAGCGCGGCTGCGAGGCATTCGTTCGCGCGATCCTGACGCCGCGCGGCGCCGGGGATTTTCCGCATCGGCTGCATGCGTTCGTCGCGCGGATCGCGCCGGCCGGCGTCGTCAACAGCCTCGCGCAGACGGCGCTGCGGATCGCGTCGCCCGGCGTGCCCGATCTGTATCAAGGTACCGAGTCATGGGATCACTCGCTCGTCGATCCGGACAACCGGCGCGACGTACCGTTCGCGACGCTGGCGGCCGAAGCGGTCGATGCGCCCGTTGCGTCGTATCTGCCGACGTGGCCCGACGCGCGCGTGAAGCGCGCGCTGATCGAGCGGATGCTGGCGCTGCGGGCGCGATGGCCGACGACGTTCGCGGATGGCGTGTACGTTCCGCTGCGCGTGCGCGGCAAGTTGGCGCGGCATGCGGTGGCGTTCGCGCGGTGCGACGATGCGGCGACCGTGGTGGTGGTCGCGACGCGGCTCGCGTGCCGGTTGCTGGGCGAAGCGCCCGGATTGCCGCGCGTGGAACCGGGGCGATGGGGTGATACGGCCGTCGTGCTGCCGCGCGGCGTCGAAGGGCCCTGGACAGACGCGTTGAATGCCGGGGACGCGATCGATGCGCCGGATGGTGTGCTGGCGCTCGATCGCTGTCTGGCCGAGTTGCCTGTGGCGGTGCTCGTCGCGGCGCGGAGTGAAAACTGAAGGCGATGTCCGATTGACGGTAGTCCGCGAGCAGCCCGCGATCGATTTTGTGCAAAAACGTGCCGCGAATAATCGATCTTTCAAACGCGTGATCGGCTTTCACCCGAAACGTCCGATCGCTAGCCAGTTTGTTCAGCCGACGATCTGCGTCAACGACCTTACGACCACTCCTCCGGCGGCATCTCGCCGCGGTCGTCTTCCCACAGCGGTTTCGCCGCCTCTTCTCCGCGGCTCGGCGTCACCGGCCCGTTTCCGCTTGTGCCGCGGTCACCGCGCTCGGCCCGCCGCGCGCCGTCGCGCGGCACCGCCTGCGCTCGCACTCGAGCCCGCGTACGTGTCGGCGTCACGGTCCGCTGCCCGTCGCGGCGACGCTCGTCCGTCGAGCCTGCATCGTCTGTCTGTCGTGCGTTCGAAGCTGTAGCCATTCCGTTCTCCTGAGTCATCGAAAGAAACCGGTCGCCCGAACGCAGCAATTTCGGTGCCGCCCGCCGGGCAAGCATCTTGCTCCGCTGATTCGACCGAAACCGTTCCGGAGGTGACGATGCCGACGAATCGCAACACGCCGCCCGCCACACGCCGCCGCCTCGGCGGATGGATGGCCACCGAGGAATCCCGCATGGCCGCGTTCCGCGAAAAAATCGCGAACGAAGCCCGCGCGCATGCCGGCGAGCGGCTGCGCACGCCGGCCGTGCAGGACCTCGCGCGGCTGTTCGACGACAACGCGGTGCTGCGCATGAGCCTGACCCGCGCGATCGACGAAGCGTGCGAATCGGGATACCGGCTCGGCTACACGTCGATCGGCGAGCTGATGACCGTGCTCGACCATCTGATGACCTACACGCCGCCGTTCAGCGAGGAAAGCCTGATCGTGTGCCCGCTGAACGCGTTCTTCGACTGGCCGATGTGCATGCCGTCGGGCCACGCGGTGTTTCGCGACGCGGCCGTGAACGCGCAGTTGAAGCGCGTGCTGAACGTCTGGTGCGACTTCCTTGGCGGCCCGCACTCGCGCACGCATCTCGACACGTCCGCGCCCGACGGCTGGTTCTGCGACGCAGCACGCAAGCGTCTGGGGCTGTCGCAGTTCCAGTATCGCGAAGACCAGCCGCACTGGGGCTTCGATTCGTGGAACGACTTCTTCACGCGGCGCTTTCGCGATGGCGCGCGGCCCGTCGCGGCTCCGAACGATCCACACGTGATCGTCAGCGCGTGCGAAGCCGCGCCCTATCACGCCGAAACCAACGTGAAGCTGCGCGACACGTTCTGGATCAAGTCGCAGCCGTATTCGCTGCGCGACCTCTTCACGCCCGCGTGGCTGCCGCTCGCCGAGCGCTTCGTCGGCGGCGACGTCTATCAGGCCTACCTCAGCGCGTACAACTATCACCGCTGGCATGCGCCGGTGCGCGGCGTCGTCACGCACGCGTATCGGGTAGACGGCGCCTATTATTCGGTCGCCGAAGCGGAAGGCCCGGACCCGGCCGGGCTCAACGACTCGCAGGGCTACATGACAGCGGTGGCCGCACGCGCGGTGATCGCGATCGCGAGCGACGATCCGGGCATCGGCACCGTGGCGGCCGTGTTCGTCGGGATGGGCGACGTATCGTCGTGCGTGGTCGAGGTCGTGCCGGGGCAGCGCGTCGACAAGGGCGACGAGATCGGTTACTTCCAGTTCGGCGGCTCGACCTACTGCCTGCTGTTCGAGCCCGGCGTGATCGACCGCTTCCTGTACGCGCCGCCATTCGAAGGCGAGCCGCCCGTCGTGCAGGTCAATGCGCCGGTCGCGGTCGCGCGGTGAGCGCGGCGCGCGGCCCTGCGCATCACCCGTCGGTCGCCTCGTTCAGGCCGATTGCGTGGGCACCGGCGGCGTCATGACGCTGCACGCATCGCAGCACCGACAGGCCGTCGGCCGTCAGCGCGGGTCGGTGCGCGCCCGACGCGTCGTCGTGCTTCATCACGATCAGGCGTCGTTCGACGAGCGCGACGACGTCGTCGCGATCGATCTGGATCTGTTCGGGCGCGTGATGCGCGAGGAACAGTGCGGCGAATTCGTGGGCGGTCAGCATGCTCGTTTCCCCGGTTGACGGCTGCGCTCGGTGCGACGACGGCGTCGCCTCGGCATGCGGCGCGTATCGTGCGCCGGCGACGTCAGGGGCATGCACGGACCGTGCCAAGTGGCATACTTCGGCCGGTATCCGTGCCGCGCCGATGCCACGTGATAGGGCACTTGGGGGCGATCGTGAACCGCTGCAAAGTTTTCAACGGCGTGTAACGTCGCCGCCGTTGGGTTCCGCGCTGCTGATATGACTACCGGTCGAATCACTGCCGGGGAGGTATCCGGAATTTAGTGTGTGAGGCGGGTTGAGATTCAGACTCCAATGTTGAATCGTTCTGGGTAAAGCAGTGCGAACTGAGTCATGGCGCTCTTCCAATCGTGCCGGGAACCCGTCCACT
>NZ_JAIZRS010000027.1:0-79737 GCF_020419985.1 Burkholderia sp. AU32262 | reverse complement strand
TGAAGACCGCGCAGGCGTCCTACGACCTGACGAAGCTGCAGTTCGACAACGGCACGGGCTCCGAGCTCGAGCTGCGTCAGGCGCAGACGGTGGTCGAGACGGCGCTCGCGAACCAGCAGGCGCAGGCGCGAGCGCGTGCGCAGGCGCTGAACGCGCTGGTGCTGCTGATCGGCGAGCCGCTGCCGGACGACCTGCCGGCCGGCATGCCGCTCGACGCGCAGAATCTGCTGACGGACGTGCCGGCAGGCCTTCCGTCGGATCTGCTCACGCGTCGTCCGGACGTGATGCAGGCCGAGCAGACGCTGCTGGCCGCCAACGCGAACATCGGCGCGGCGCGCGCGGCATTCTTCCCGCGCATCTCGCTGACGGGTGCGTTCGGCACCGGCAGCCCGACGCTCGGCGGTCTGTTCAAGGCCGGCACGGCCGCATGGTCGTTCGCGCCGCAGATCACGATGCCGATCTTCGAAGGCGGGCAGAACATCGCGAACCTGAATCTCGCGAACGTGCAGAAGCGCATCGAGATCGCGAACTACGAGAAGGCGATCCAGTCGGCGTTCCGCGAAGTGGCGGACGGCCTCGCCGCACGCGGCACGTACGACCAGCAGATCGCGGCGCTCGAGCGCAACGAGCACGCGCAGCAGCGGCGCTTCGACCTGTCGGACCTGCGGTACAAGAACGGCGTCGACAGCTACCTGTCGGTGCTGACCGCGCAGACGGATCTGTACTCGGCGCAGCAGTCGCTGATCAGCGCGCGTCTGGCCCGCTGGACGAACCTGGTCGATCTGTACCGCGCGCTCGGCGGCGGGTGGATCCAGCGTGCCGGCGAAGCGCCGCGCGCGCCGGATGCGCCGGTCGACTACGACAAGGCGGCCGCGCCGGCGCCTGCGTCGGCAGCGGCGAACGGGTAACTGTGGTTATCCTGCCTGCGTGCGGTCGCTTCGCACGCAGGCAGGGCGATTCGGGTGTTAGTTCTGTAGCACGTTGGCCGTTACGAACGATACGAAACGCAACGGAGACAACGTAGGGCCAGCCCATGATTGTTGGTCCTTGAGTGCGCAGTAACCTTGCGTGGGAACGCTGCAGTGATCCAGGCGGAACACGTGTGTACTTCGGCAGCGGGCGTGAAATCCACGGGCCGGCGCCGTCGAGCACGACGCGTACCGGCTAACCGTTCAGCTTCTCGTTTCGACCAAGCGATGATCATCCCTCTTCGGTAGCCTGTCGCCCACCGACAGTCGAATCTCCCCCTCGATTCTTCAATTCAGGCCCATCGCTCGATCGAAGCGAGCGGCTGCAGGTTCATTATTGTTGAA
Source organism: Burkholderia sp. AU32262 (assembly GCF_020419985.1). Taxonomy (NCBI): domain Bacteria; kingdom Pseudomonadati; phylum Pseudomonadota; class Betaproteobacteria; order Burkholderiales; family Burkholderiaceae; genus Burkholderia; species Burkholderia sp. AU32262. The sequence goes on along the minus strand of NZ_JAIZRS010000027.1, from coordinate 78,424 downwards.
CGGTGCTTATAACAATTAGCTATACGAAATTCGAATTCGTCTGATTGCTTCTTCTTTCTCGTCCGTGCAAATTTTGTATGGAGCATTCCTCACCCATTGTCGAGAAAGGAAATCCGGATGAAGCGCGAGCCCGCTGCACCGACTCATCTTTTTGCCACCATCGGGGCGTTCACCGAGCGCGGTGCGCGGGTAACCACTGCTACCAGCGGCCTGGCAGTTGCCGGGCTTGTCGTTGCCCGTGTTGGCGATGTCGTCACTTACGAGGATGGCAGCGAGGCCGTCATTATGGATGGCGCAGGCGAATATGCGATTTGCAGCGACAAGCCGTTTGCGCTGGTGGGTAGCCGGTTGAGCAACGGCAATCGTATCGTCGAAACGCTTCAGCGGTTGTGGGGAATTCATGTACCGACTGGCGAAACGGCCGAGGGATTGTTTAACAAGGATTATGTGCCGCCACCCGCGTCGCCGCGCTACCGATTGGCCGTACGAGGAGCCACGACCGCGCGAGGCGGTGCGTTGCGCGAAGTCACCGGCACGTGGGAGACCGGTGTCCGGCTTGGCAGGGCTGGTGTCGTAGGTAATCAGATTCACTACGCAGACGGCTCGACTGCGCGAATCGTAAGCGGCCTTGGGCGGGTGGATAACGGAGACTTCCAGCCGCTGGCTTTCGTCGGTAGCGAACTGGATAACGGCGACGTCATTACCGACAGCCCTGAGCGTGATGGCTTGGTATCGGCTGACGCCTTCGCCGTTGTGAGGCGTCCAACTGTTGCGCATCGAGGCGAGAATTCATGATCCGTTATTTCCTTGCCAAAGGTGACCGGGGCGGCAGCGCCACGATTACGGAAGGATTGGATGGCGTCACCTGTTCCAATCCGCCGCCGCGCGTGCATATCGCAACGCTCTACATGAAGACGTACTGCACGGCATGCAAGCAGGAAGGGTTTGTCGCCCCGGAGGGGCCACGTTGGCCCGGCACTGGACCAAACGGCAAGCCGTGGGCGTTGAGTGGTGATATCAACGTCTGCGATTGCAATCCGCCACCTGTTTTCTACGCCGAGCGCGGCATGAAGATGACCTTTGCCGCGGAAGAGGTGGCGCGGTTGACAGGGAAGAATGACTTAGGCGTCGCTCCTGCAAGAGGACGCACTGCGGTCCATGATCAGCAGTTCGTCATTCGCAACAAGAAGTCCAGGCAACCTGTGGCAGGCGTTCGGTATTGGATTACAAATTGCCGTGGTGACGTGCTGGCATCAGGGACTACCGATGCGCAGGGCCATACCATGCGAGTGGTCACGCTGAAGCCCGAGTCGGTAAAACTGGAAGTCAGCGGGGAAGAAGAATGAGTGATGGCGATCGCGTAGCAATTGCGGAGGCGATGACAGACCTGAAAGAAGGTTCGGTAATCGAAGCATTGATATCGAACGGGCCGCCCATCTGTCCAAACATGACCGATGCGGAATTTCGCCGTATGGTTCTAACGTTACGCGACAGAGCCGTACGAATGATCGACGTACGGCTCGTAGACTTGCGCAGGTGGGGGGGCGGTCGAACGTCAACGCGTCGCAACGTGGTTTGGCTCAAGCGATGAAACGATTCGGCAACGTCTGACAGTCGGACTCGCACAAGTAAGTCGGGTGATGCGCGATCTCAAGCCTGGAAACTTTGTTCGTCACTCAGAGGAACTTGATCGGTATCTTGGTTGTACGCCGAATAACAAGGACCCTGATGGTGCCGTCGCTCATGTTTGCGGTCCTGACACAGCTACCCATACTATCTGTATCCATGAGAATTTTTGTGGGATGCGTCCCATATCCAGCGCGAAGGACTCGATGTTATCGACGCTGATTCATGAGTGCACTCATTTTGCCGACACTTTCGGCGCTCAGGATCATCAATATTTCATGCGCGAGTGCTTGGTATTGGCGCGGACGCGCCCCGATCTCGCAATCAATAATGCGGATAGCATTGCCGGGTATATTATCTATGAAGACTAGAGGCGGCGTGGCGCGGCAATCCGTGTTGAATCTGATCGAGTCCGACGGAAGATCGATATGATGAAAGGACCGGCATGTATTGCGTTGGCGTTTTTCTCGGCCGGAACATTCGCCTGCTCCCCGGTTCATACGCTTGATGTTTCGTTTGAACGAGATTCTGCCAAAGTATCCGGCGACGAGCTCATAAAGCTGGCGAACTGGGCGATAGACCTTCAACTCAAATATCCCAATCTTGATCGTACGTCCGTCGGTGGCCTTGCCGACGCTGACGAAAGGCAGCCGCGCGTGCTGGCTCAACAACGCGCGGAAAGTGTCAAGAGGCTTCTAGTCACATTGGGGCTCGGTCGAGCCCCTGTCGACGTCGATGCCAGGCTTTATAAGTCGCATCATCTGAACGGCGTGCCGGATAATGGCCGACGAGTAGAAATCGACTTCCTTCCCGGTTGCCCGCATGAATGCCCTTGCCAAGTGAAATGAGGTATTGGCCGCGATCTGCCGCGCAGCGGCAGTGCTGCCATTTCGACGATGTCAAGCAGCCTCTTACGCACCATGCAGTAAGCGCCGGCCCGTCGCGAGCCGACGCATGCCTGGTGTTCGTCAGTGCAGATCGACAGACCTCCCGTCGAAATCATGCCCCGCGCGACGGATCTCGCACTTCGCCTCCTTTTCCCCCTTCACGCCGTTGAACACGATGTTCAGGATCACGGCCGTGGCCGACGCCAGCAGGATGCCGCTGTGCAGGATCGGTGCAAGCGCGGGCGGCAGCTTCGAGAAGAAGTGCGGCGACACGACCGGCACGAGGCCCATGCCGACGCTCACGGCGACGATGAACAGGTTGTGCGAGTGGTTCACGAAGTCGACCTTCGACAGCACCTTGATGCCGTTCGCAGCGACCATCCCGAACATCACGATGCCTGCGCCGCCGAGCACGAACGGCGGCACCGACGCGACGACCTGCGCCATCTTCGGAAACAGGCCGAGCAGCACGAGGATCACGCCGCCCGTCGCACACACGAAACGGCTCTTCACGCCCGTCACGCCGATCAGGCCGACGTTCTGCGAGAACGACGTATGCGGGAACGAATTGAAGATGCCGCCGATCAGCGTGCCGAGGCCGTCGACGCGCAGGCCGCGCACGAGGCGCTCCTGGTTGACCGGGCGATCGACCATGTCGCCGACCGCGAGGAACATCCCGGTCGATTCGATGAACGTGACGAACATCACCGTGACCATCGTCACGATCGACAGCGGGTCGAAGTGCGGCAGGCCGAAGTGGAACGGCATCACGAAGCCGACCCACGGCGCATGCGCCACGCCGTCGGTGTTCACGCGGCCGAGCGCGAATGCGATCACGAAGCCGGCGACGATGCCGAGCAGCACCGAGATGTTCGCGATGAAGCCGCGGCCGTACTTGTTGATCAGCAGGATCAGCGTGAGCACGAGCAGCGACAGGCCGAGATAGACGGGGCTGCCGTACTCGGGGTTGCCGACGCCGCCGGCCGCCCAGTTGATGCCGACTTCCATCAGCGACAGCCCGATCACGGCGATCACCGTGCCGACCACCACCGGCGGGAAGAACCGCAGCAGCTTGCCGATCATCGGCGCGAGCACGATGCCGATGATGCCGGCCGCGATGGTCGAGCCGAAGATGTCGAGAATGCCGAGGCCGGGGTTCGTGCCGATCGCGATCATCGGGCCGACGGCCGCGAACGTGCAGCCCATGATGACGGGCAGGCGAATCCCGAAGATCCACAGGCCCAGCGTCTGGATCAGCGTGGCGATGCCGCACGAAAACAGATCGGCGCTGATCAGGAACGCGATCTGGTCTTTCGGCAGCTTGAGCGCCGCGCCGACGATGAGCGGCACGGCGACGGCGCCGGCGTACATGACGAGGACGTGCTGCAGGCCAAGCGTTACCAGCTTGCCGGTCGGCAGCACCTCATCGCACGGATGGACCGTGTTCGATTGCATCTGTCTCACTCCATGATCTTGTTTTCGGGGTGATACGAAGTTATTCGGAATGAATCCATGCAACAAGAGCACTGGGTTCTATTCCGTTCTTTGCTGGTTCGATATGCCATGTCGGTATGGAACAGGGGGGCGATCATCGGGAAACTGCCGCGGGAGTGACGCGTACCGGTTTTATAGCGCTTCAAAATAGCGCCGGCCCCCCTGTCAAATATGGGGTGCTTTATGGTGTGTATCGCGCGGGCCGCATAGTGGCAAAAAAGGGCGTACGGAAAACGTGCCGGGTTAACCCGCGAGCGGCCGCTTTTGCGTGCAAGGTGCGGCCCCGTCAATCTCCCGGCCGGCAGCACGTTCGATGTGTCGGCGCGGCGGCAAAAACCGGAGCGCGCATCGCGATCCCGTTATCATCGACATCCGTTCATCCGAATCTCCCTTCACGTCATGCGCCTGCTCGGAATCGACCTCGGCACCGGCTCCGTCAAACTCGTCACGCTCGATGCCGACGGCGTCGAGCGGGCCGTCGCGAGCGAACCTTACGGGTTGTCGTCGCCGCAGCCCGGCTGGGCGGAAATCGCGCCCGCCACGTGGTGGCAGGCGCTCGTGCGCGCCGCCGCGCGGCTGCCGGCCGACGAGCGCGCGCAGGTCGCGGCGATCGGTTTTTCGGGCCAGATGCATGGCGTCGTGCTGATCGACGCGGCCGGCGAGCCGGTGCGGCCTGCGCTGCTGTGGCCGGACACACGCGCGGTGCGCGAGGCCGACGCGGCCGACCGGCACGCCGCCGGATTGCCCGTCGCTCCGAATCCCGTCGCGCCCGGCATGGCCGGCCCGCTGTTGCGTTGGCTCGCCACGCACGAACCCGACGCGCTGCGCGCCGCGCGCTGGGCCGTGCAGCCGAAGGACTGGCTGCGCATCGTGCTCGGCGGCGACGTCGCGGCCGATCCGAGCGACGCGTGCGCAACGGCGCTCGCGACGCCCGACGGCGCGTGGGACAGCGCATTGATCGAGGCGCTCGGCCTGCCGGGCGACCGCTTCGCGCCGGTGCGTGCGTCCACCGCGCGCTGCGGCGTGCTCGGCGCGCAGGCCGCCGCCGCGCTCGGCCTGCCGGCTGGCGTGCCGCTCGCGACAGGCGCGGCCGACACCGCCTGCGCGGCGCTCGGCAGCGGGCTGGCCGCGGCAGGCGACGCGCTGCTGACGACCGGCAGCGGCGGCCAGATCGTCGTGCTCGCGGATACGCTGCCGCCCGCGCGGCGCGGATTGCATCGCTATCGTGCAGCGGCCGGCGGCGGCTATTACACGATGGCGGCGATGCAGAACGTCGGGCTCGCGCTCGAAGCCGTGCGCGGTTGGCTCGGCTATGCGCGATGGGCCGATGCGTACGACGATGCGTTCGCGCAGCCGGCGTCCGAGCGGCTGTGCTTCCTGCCGTACCTGAGCGGCGAGCGTTCGCCGTGGATGAACCCCGATGCGCGCGGCGGCTGGCTCGGCCTCGGGCTCGGCGACACGCGCGGCGCGATGATGCGCGCCGCGTTCGAAGGCGTCGCGTTCGCGTTGCGCGCGGGGCTCGATGCGATCCGCGACGCCGACCCCGGCGACGCGGTGGCGACGCTGCGCCTCGCGGGCGGCGGCTCGGTCGATCCGCGCTGGCGCCAGTTGCTCGCCGACGCGCTCGACGCGTCGCTGCACGCGATCGATTGCCCGAACGCCGCGACGCGGGGCGCCGCACTGCTCGCGGGCGTCGCGATCGGGCATTGGCGTGAAGAGGCGTTGCACGCGCTGGCGCCGACGGTGTCGCCCGTCGCCGCACCGCAAGACGACCGCCCGCTGGCCGCACGTTACGCGCGCTTCGTCGATCTGTACGCCCGCACGGATGCATGGTTCACGACGGGCGTTTAAACTCGGACACTTGTTCTTTTGCGTCAGCGATGACGCATCCTGGCAAGCCGGTGGCCGTTTCCCGCACGCGATGCGCGCCGGGAGCGGCCATCATGGCGAGCACGAGATTCTTGCGCCGTGCCACGCGGCACGGCTTCGACCGCTTTGCATGAGTCCCGGGCCGGCAGCGACACGCCAGCCCGGGCCGATCTCACCGACACACAGGAGTGACACGATGAAAACGAAAGCCGCGATTGCATGGAAGGCGGGTGCGCCGCTGACGATCGAGGAAGTCGATCTCGAAGGGCCGCGCGCCGGCGAAGTGCTGATCGAAGTGAAGGCGACGGGCATCTGCCACACCGACTACTACACGCTGTCGGGCGCCGATCCGGAAGGGATCTTCCCGGCGATCCTCGGCCATGAAGGCGCGGGCGTGGTGGTCGACGTCGGCCCCGGCGTCGGCACGGTGCGCAAGGGCGACCACGTGATTCCGCTCTACACGCCCGAATGCCGCGAGTGCAAGTTCTGCCTGTCGCGCAAGACCAACCTGTGCCAGAAGATCCGCGCGACGCAGGGCAAGGGCCTGATGCCCGACGCGACGTCGCGCTTCTCGCTCGACGGCAAGCCGCTGTTCCACTACATGGGCACGTCGACGTTCTCGAACTACATCGTCGTGCCGGAAATCGCGGTGGCCAAGGTGCGCGAGGACGCGCCGTTCGACAAGATCTGCTACATCGGCTGCGGCGTGACGACGGGCGTGGGCGCGGTCGTGTACTCGGCGAAGGTCGAGGCCGGCGCGAACGTGGTCGTGTTCGGCCTCGGCGGGATCGGCCTGAACGTGATCCAGGGCGCGAAGATGGTCGGCGCGGACAAGATCATCGGCGTCGACATCAACCCGAAGCGCGTCGAGCTCGCGAAGAAGTTCGGGATGACGCACTTCATCAACCCGAACGAAGTCGAGAACGTCGTCGACCACATCGTGCAGCTGACCGACGGCGGCGCCGACTACTCGTTCGAATGCGTCGGCAACGTGAAGCTGATGCGCCAGGCGCTCGAATGCACGCACAAGGGCTGGGGCCAGTCGTTCATCATCGGCGTGGCGGCGGCGGGCGAGGAAATCAGCACGCGTCCGTTCCAGCTCGTCACGGGCCGCGAATGGAAGGGCTCGGCGTTCGGCGGCGCGCGCGGGCGCACCGACGTGCCGAAGATCGTCGACTGGTACATGGAAGGCAAGATCAACATCGACGACCTGATCACGCACACGCTGCCGCTCGAGCGGATCAACGAAGGCTTCGACCTGATGAAGGCCGGCGAGTCGATCCGCTCGGTCGTGCTGTACTGACCGGGAGCGCACCGCCATGCTCGAACTCGTTTCCTCGCATGCGTGCCACGGCGGCGAGCAGCGTTTCTACCGTCACGATTCGGCGGCCATCGGCCTGCCGATGAAGTTCTCGGTGTACCTGCCGCCGCAGGCCGCGCAACAGCGCGTGCCGGCGCTGTTCTATCTCGCAGGGCTCACGTGCACCGACGAGACGTTCGCGATCAAGGCCGGCGCGCAGCAATACGCGGCGCAGCACGGGATCGCGCTCGTGATGCCCGATACGAGCCCGCGCGGCGCGGGCGTGCCGGGCGAGACGGATGCGTGGGATTTCGGCGTCGGCGCGGGTTTCTACGTCGACGCGACCGAAGCGCCGTGGTCGACACATTACCGGATGGAGTCGTACGTGACGGGTGAGCTGCGCGAGCTCGTCGTGGCCGAGCTGCCGATCGACGGCGCGCGGCTCGGCATCTTCGGGCACTCGATGGGCGGCCACGGAGCGCTGACGCTCGCGTTGCGTCATCCGGGCCTGTACCGGTCGGTGTCGGCGTTCGCGCCGATCGCCGCGCCGACGCGATGCCCGTGGGGCGAGAAGGCATTCTCGGGCTACCTCGGTGCCGATCGGGAAGCGTGGAAGGCGCACGACGCGAGCGAGCTGGTCGCGCGCGCCGATGCGCCGAAGTTCGCGGACGGCATCCTCGTCGATCAGGGGCTCGCCGATCAGTTCCTCGCGAACCAGTTGAACCCCGACGTATTCGAAGCCGCATGCGCGAAGGCCGGCCAACCGCTGACGCTGCGCCGCCATCCGGGCTACGACCACGGGTACTACTTCATCTCGACGTTCATCGCCGATCACCTCGCGCATCATGCGCGTGTGCTTGCACGGTGAGTAGCGGCGCAAGCAGGTAACGCATCCGGTGCGCATGAAAAAACGCCGGCGCTGCCCTCGGGCACGCCGGCGTTTTGATTGGCATCGGGCGGCGACCGCCGCGCCGATCAATTGCGTCGCAATAGGCTCGCCCCATACACGAGCGCCGACAGCGCGGTGATCCAGAAGCTCGTCGGCCAATCGGTGTGATACGCGAGCACGATGCCGGCCCACGCTTCGAACAGCGCGAACAGCGCGGCGAGCAGCACGCCCGTCGACAGCCGCGTCGACACGTTCTGCGCGGCCGCGGCCGGCCCGACGAGCAGCGTGAACACGAGCAGCACGCCGACGATCTGCGTCGCCGCGGCTACCGCGAGCGCGCACACCGCCAGGAACAGCATCGACACCGTGCGCAGCGACACGCCCTTGGCTTCGGCCAGTTCCGGCTGCAGCGACGCGAACAGCAGCGGCCGCGCGATCAGCGCGAGCGCGGCGAGGCTCACCGCGCCGATGCCGGCGAGCACCGCGAGCGTGTCGTGGCTGACCGCGAGCACGTTGCCGAACAGCAGCGCGGTGACCTGCGTCGCGAACGACGTATAAAAATGCAGGAACAGCAGGCCGAAGCCGAGCGCGCCGGACAGGATCACGCCGATCGCGACGTCGCGGCCCGCGAGTCTTTCGCCGAGTGCGCCCATGCCGATCCCGGCCGCGAGCGTGAAGCCGACCATCCCCCAGATCGGCGAGATGCCGAGCAGCACCGCGCCCGTCGCGCCGGTGAAGCCGACGTGCGACAGCGCGTGGCCCGCGAAGGTCTGCCCGCGCAGCACCAGGAAGTAGCCGACGATGCCCGCGAGCACCGCGACGATTCCCGACGCCGCGAAGGCGTTGATCATGAAGTCGTATTCAAACATCGTGCGAATGCCCGGGATGAGCGTGTCCGTGGTGGTGATGGCCGTGGCCGCCGCCGTGCGAGTGGCCGTCGTCGTCCTCGTGTTCGTGATCGTGCTTCTCGATCTCGACGTCGCCCGACATCACGAAGATCTTGCCGTTTACGCGCATCACGTCGATCGGCGATCCATAGAGCCGCGACAGCACGGGCTTCGTGATCACCTCGTCGACGGTGCCGAGCGCGGCCACGCCGTTGCCGAGATACAGCACGCGGTCGAGCGCGTTCAGCAGCGGATTCAGTTCGTGCGCGGAGAACAGCACGGTGATGCCGAGCTCGCGCTGCACGTTGCGCACGAGTTCGACGACGCCGCGCTGATGGTTCGGGTCGAGGCTGATCAGCGGCTCGTCGAGCAGCAGCAGCTTGGGGTTGCCGAGCAGGCATTGCGCGAGCAGCAGGCGCTGCCGTTCGCCGCCGGACAGTTCGGACAGCGGCCGGCGCGCGAGCGACGGGCCGCCGACGAGATCGAGCACGCGATCGACGTCGCGGCGCGTGGCCGCGTTCGTGTGCGGCAGGCCCCAGCGGTGGCCGTCGGCGGCCATCGCGACGAAATCGTAGCCGCGCATCCGGCGGTTCGCGAGGCCGCTCCTGATCTGCGGCATGTAGCCGATCGACGCGTTGCCGCGCGCGACCGGCACGCCGCCGACCGACAGCGTGCCGGCCGACACGGGGACGAGGCCGAGCACCGCGCGCATCAGCGTCGTCTTGCCCGCGCCGTTCGGCCCGAGCACGCCGACGAATTCGCCGGGCTCGATCGAGAAGCTGACGTCGCGCAGGATCGTGCGGCCCCCCAGTTCGAGCGTGACGCGATCGACTGCGAGGGCGTGGGGAGTGGCGGTCATGTCGTGACGGTTGTCGGTTACTTGCCGGCCGAAAGCGCGTTGCCGAGCGCGTCGAGCTGGCTGGTCATCCATTGCTGGAAGGTCTTGCCGGCCGGCTGCGTCTCGGTGACGCTGACGGTCGGCACGCCGCCGTCGCGCGCGATCTTCAGCATGCGTTTGGTCATCGGTTCCTCGGCCTGGCTGTTGTAGATCAGCGCGCGTACCTGCTTCTTGCGCAGGTCGTTCTCGAACGCGGCGACGTCCTGCGCGCTCGCTTCGGTGTCGTTCATCGTCGCGAGCTGGAAGCGCTGGTTGCGCATGTCGAGGCCGATCGCGTCGGACATATAGCCGAATACGGGCTCGGTGGCCGTCACGGGCGCGCCCTTGTACTTCGCGCGCAGTGCGGCGACCTTGTCGTCGACGGGTTTCAGCGACGCGACGAACTTCTGCAGGTTCGCGTCGTACTCGGCCTTGTTCGCCGGGTCGGCGCGGCCGAGCTCGGCCGCGATCGCGCGTGCGGCCGCCGGCATCGTCGCCGGGTCGTACCAGAGGTGCGGGTTGTCGCCGGCCTTCTTGCCGACGAGATCGGCGACGACGATCGTCGCGCGCTTCGCCTGTTTCGACGCGCCGAGCAGCTTGCCCATCCACGGATCGTAATCGGCGCCGTTGTAGATCACGACCTGCGCGTGCTGGAGCGCGCGAGCCGTCTTCGGGCTCGCTTCGAACAGGTGCGGATCCTGATCCGGATTGCTGAGGATGCTGGTGACCGCGACGTGGCGGCCGCCGATCTGCGACGCGACGTCGCCGTAGAAATTCTCCGCGGCGACGACGTTGACGGGCGCGGCCTGCGCGACTACGGGCGCGGCGAACGACAGCGCGGCGACGGCGGCGGCCAGCCAGCGGACAGGCGACAGGGCGCGCCGCGGCGCGCGCTTCAGGGCAATGGACATGGAACTCCTCGTTGGAAGGGCGGCGCGTACGCCGCGCGATTCGGCGTCAGCGCTGCGCGGGCTTGCGCTTGCAGTGCCCGCACAGGCCGCTCAGCTCGACGACCTGATGGTGGACTTCGAACCCATGCGCGGGCTCGCTCGCGGACAACTGCTTCGCGAGGTCGCCGCCGGGAATCTCGACGGTGTCGCCGCACGAATCGCAGATCAGGAACTGGCCTTCGTGCGGCACGCCGATCTCGCAGCACGCGAAGAACGCGTTCTTCGATTCGATCCGGTGAATGAAGCCGTGCTCGACGAGGAAATCCAGCGCGCGGTAGACGGTGGTCGGCGGCACGCGGCCGCGTTGCGGTTCGAGTTCGGCGAGCAGGTCGTACGCGCCGATCGGGCGCTGCGCGGCCAGCACGCGTTCGTAGACCTGGCGGCGCAGCGGCGTCCACGCGAGCCCGTGCTCGGCGGCGAATGCGTCGGCCCGGGACAGCCGGGCGTCAATGGACGATGAGGTAGCCATGGCGTGAAGCAGGCGATGAAACACAGTATCGCGATGATATAACGTATCGCCGCGCCGTGCAGCGCGAATTCCGTTTTCCGTCCTCGCTCCGTCCCCGTCGCCGCCGATGCCACTGCGTCGCACCGTGCGCGCCGCGCCTTGCCGTGCGGGCGCGGCGAGGCGTCGTCGTGCGCCGCCGTGCCGCAGCGCGTCATAGAAAGCCGTCACGTCGTCTTGACAGCGCGTATCGCGTATCCGATCATTCGATCACTAACAGAGCAATTGATCGGTCGCCGAGCGTTCGCTCACTTCGCGATCGGCATGCAACAGAACGAACCGGAGACAGCCAGTGAGACTGGAAGACAAGGTCGCGATCCTGACAGGCGCCGCAAGCGGCATCGGCGAGGCGGTCGCGCAACGCTATCTGGACGAGGGCGCGCGCTGCGTGCTCGTCGACGTGAAGCCGGCAGGCGGCTCGCTCGCGCGGCTGATCGAGGCCAACCCCGGCCGCGCGGTGGCCGTCACCGCCGACGTCACGCGCCGCGACGACATCGAGCGGATCGTCGCGACGGCGGTCGAGCGCTTCGGCGGCGTCGACATCCTGTTCAACAACGCGGCGCTGTTCGACATGCGCCCGCTCCTCGACGAATCGTGGGACGTGTTCGACCGGCTGTTCTCGGTCAACGTGAAAGGGCTGTTCTTCCTGATGCAGGCGGTCGCGCAACGGATGGTCGAGCAGGGGCGCGGCGGCAAGATCGTCAACATGTCGTCGCAGGCCGGCCGTCGCGGTGAGGCGCTCGTTTCGCACTACTGCGCGACCAAGGCCGCGGTGATCAGCTATACGCAGTCGGCCGCGCTCGCGCTCGCGCCGCACCGGATCAACGTGAACGGCATCGCGCCGGGCGTGGTCGACACGCCGATGTGGGAACAGGTCGATGCGCTGTTCGCGCGCTACGAGAACCGGCCGCTCGGCGAGAAGAAGCGGCTCGTGGGCGAAGCCGTGCCGCTCGGCCGCATGGGCGTGCCGGGCGACCTGACGGGCGCCGCGCTGTTCCTCGCGTCGGCCGACGCCGACTACATCACCGCCCAGACGTTGAACGTCGACGGCGGCAACTGGATGAGCTGAAAATGCCGCCGCTCGCACGCGCCGTTCGCGAGCCGGCCCGCTACGCGGCGGCAGTGCCGCACGCCGCGGCCGCCGTCGAACGAGGAGGGCTCGCCTGATGGCCGAGATCGTCGTCGCCGGCGAACTGCTGGCCGAATTCGTCGCCGCCGAGCGCGGCCAGGGCTTCGATGTGCCGGGACTCTTCGCCGGCCCGTTTCCGAGCGGCGCGCCGGCGATCTTCGCCGACCAGGCCGCCCGGCTCGGCGCGCGCGTCGCATATGCGGGCTGCGTCGGCCGAGACGCGTTCGGCGATGCGATCGTCGCGCGGCTCGCCCGCGACGGCGTGGACGTCGCGCGCATTCGCCGCGTCGCACGGCCGACCGGCACCGCGTTCGTCGCGTATCGCGACGACGGCTCGCGCAGTTTCGTCTTCACGCTGTCGACCAGTGCCGCGGCATGCGTCGATGCGTCCGACGTCGACACCGCGATGTTCGACGGCTGCCGCTATTTCCACGTGATGGGCTCGTCGCTGACGAGCGAATCGGCGATCGCGGCCGTGCAGCGCGGCGTGATCGAGGCCGCGCGCGCGGGAGCCAAGGTGTCGTTCGATCCGAACGTGCGGCCCGAAATGCTGAGTTTCCGCCCGATGCGCGCGGCCCTCGACGAGATGCTCGCCGCGTGCCACCTGTTCCTGCCGAGCGAAGCCGACCTGCCGTTCTTCTGCGGGCCGCAGCCGGCCGAGCGCGCGATCGCGGGACTGCTCGCGACGCATCCGCTGCTCGAGCGTGTCGTGCTCAAACGCGGTGCGCAAGGCAGCGTCGCATTCGATCGTGCGAGCCGCGTCGACGCGCAGGCTTATCCGGTCGACGAAGTCGATCCGACCGGCGCCGGCGACTGCTTCGGCGGCACGCTGGTCGCGAGCCTCGTCGCGGGCATGGCGATCGACGTCGCGTTGCGCCGCGCGAACGCGGCCGGCGCGATCGCGGTCACGCGGCGCGGCCCGATGGAAGGCAACAGCAGCGCGGCCGAGATCGACCGCTTCCTGACCGAACGAGGTATCGCATGTCCGGCCTGACGACCGTTGCCGAGCGCGCGCGCACCGCGCATGCAGGCACCGTGCTGCGGATGATCTTCGACGCGAACCGCGCGGACGCGCAGCGCGGCATCTATTCGATCTGCAGCGCGCACCGGCTCGTGCTGGAGGCCGCGTGCGAAGCCGCGCGCGCGGACGGCTCGCCGCTGCTGATCGAGGCGACCTGCAACCAGGTGAACCATCTCGGCGGTTATACGGGCATGACGCCGGCGGATTTTCGCCGCGACGTCGATGCGATCGCCGCGCGCTGCGGGCTCGCGCCGTCGGCGCTCGTGCTCGGCGGCGACCATCTCGGCCCGAACCCGTGGCGGCACCGCCGCGCGGCCGACGCGATGCGCGAGGCCGGTGCGATGGTCGCGGCCTACGTCGAAGCCGGTTTCGAAAAGATCCATCTCGACGCGAGCATGGCGTGCGCGGACGATCCGGCGCGGCTCGACGATCGCACGATCGCCGCGCGCGCGGCCGAGCTGTGCCGCGTCGCGGAAGACGCGGCGGCGCGCGCCGGAATCGCGCCCGTCTACGTGATCGGCACCGAGGTGCCGACGCCGGGCGGCGAGGTGAGCGGCGAGGCCGGTAACGACGCCGGCGACGACGCGATCGCGCGGATCGAGGTCACGCGCAGCGACAGCATCGCGGCGACGCTCGACGCGCACCGCCACGCGTTCTCGGCGGCCGGGCTCGACGACGCGTGGACGCGCGTCGTCGCGATCGTCGCGCAGCCGGGCGTCGACTTCGACGATCGCCACGTGCTCGATTACGACAGCGCCAAGGCGGCGTCGCTCGGCGCGAGTATCCTGCAGACACCGCGCCTCGTGTTCGAAGCGCATTCGACCGATTATCAGACCGAAGACGCGCTCGCCGCGCTCGTGCGCGACCACTTCGCGGTGCTGAAGGTCGGCCCCGCGCTGACGTTCGCATTGCGTGAGGCGCTGTTCGCGCTGACGTTCATCGAGGACGCGCTGATCGACGACGTCGCGCAGCGCTCGCGGTTGCGCGACGTCGTCGATGCGGCGATGCGCGCGCAGCCCGAACACTGGGCGCCGTACTACCGCGGCGACGAGACCGCGCAGCGGCTCGCGCGCCAGTTCAGCTACAGCGACCGCATCCGCTATTACTGGCTGCAGCCGGCCGTCGCGGCCGCGGTCGAGCAGCTGTTCGGCAACCTCGCGCGGCAGCCGGTGCCGGAAACGCTCGTCGCGCAATGGCTGCCGGACGTCTACGCGGCGTGCCGCGCGGGCGGCCTCGCGAAGGAGCCGCGCGCTTGGGTGCGCCACCGGATACGCGACGTGATCGCGCACTATGCGCGCGCGTGCGGGATGCAGCGGCCGGCATGACGGGCCGCGAAGGAAACGACGCAACACCGACGCAAGACCGACGACATTTCGAACAATCACAGGAGACATGCCATGCAACGAAAGATGCTCGACGCCGCCGCACGCTGTTTCGCCTCTGCCGCGCTCGCGACGGCGGCGTGCGCGGCGTCCGCCGGCACGCTGACGATCGCGACGCTGAACAACCCCGACATGATCGAGTTGAAGAAGCTGTCGCCGGCGTTCGAGAAGGCGAACCCGGACATCAAGCTGAACTGGGTGATCCTCGAGGAGAACGTGCTGCGTCAGCGCGCGACGACCGACATCACGACCGGCAGCGGCCAGTTCGACGTGATGGCGATCGGCACCTATGAAACGCCGCAGTGGGGCAAGCGCGGCTGGCTCGCGCCGATCACGGGCCTGCCCGCCGACTACGACCTGAACGACATCGTCAAGACCGCGCGCGACAGCCTGTCGTACAACGGCCAGCTCTACGCGCTGCCGTTCTACGTCGAAAGCTCGATGACGTTCTACCGCAAGGACCTGTTCGCGGCGAAGGGGCTGAAGATGCCCGACCAGCCGACCTACGACCAGATCGCCGAATTCGCGGACAAGCTGACCGACAAGTCGAAGGGCACCTACGGGATCTGCCTGCGCGGCAAGGCCGGCTGGGGCGAGAACATGGCGTACGTGTCGACGGTCGTGAACACGTTCGGCGGGCGCTGGTTCGACGAGAACTGGAACGCGCAGCTCACGTCGCCCGAGTGGAAGAAGGCGATCAATTTCTACGTGAACCTGCTGAAGAAGAACGGCCCGCCGGGCGCGAGCTCGAACGGCTTCAACGAGAACCTGACGCTGACCGCGTCCGGCAAGTGCGCGATGTGGATCGACGCGACGGTCGCGGCCGGGATGCTCTACAACAAGCAGCAGTCGCAGGTGGCCGACAAGATCGGCTTCGCGGCCGCGCCGGTCGCCGCCACGCCGAAGGGCTCGCACTGGCTGTGGGCGTGGGCGCTGGCCGTGCCGAAGACGTCGAAGCAGCAGGACGCCGCGCGCAAGTTCATCGCGTGGGCGACGTCGAAGCAGTACATCGAGATGGTCGGCAAGGACGAAGGCTGGGCGTCGGTGCCGCCGGGCACGCGTACGTCGACGTATCAGCGCGCGGAGTACAAGGCCGCCGCGCCGTTCTCGGACTTCGTGCTGAAGGCGATCGAGACGGCCGACCCGAACGACCCGTCGCTGAAGAAGGTGCCGTACACGGGCGTGCAGTACGTCGGGATTCCTGAATTCCAGTCGTTCGGCACGGTAGTCGGCCAGTCGATCGCGGGTGCGGTCGCGGGCCAGATGTCGGTCGACCAGGCGCTCGCCGCCGGCCAGGCCGCGGCCGACCGCGCGGTGCGGCAGGCCGGCTACAAGAAGTAACGCGCAAGCCGTCGCGCGGCCCGCATCGTGCGCCGTGGCACACGGCGCGGGCCGGCGACGCTGACAGGCGGGCACGCCGTTCGCGCCCGCGCATCAACCGGAGGGACTCCGATCATGCGTCACCTGCGTCTTCCCCTGAGTCACGCTCACGCGCCGTCGGTCGGCGACGCGTCGTCGCCGCCCGGCGCGCCGCGCCGTGCGCGCGGCGGCGCGAGCTGGCTCGTGTCGCCGTCCGTCGCGGTGCTGCTGCTGTGGATGTCGATTCCGCTCGCGATGACGATCTGGTATTCGTTCTCGCGCTACAACCTGCTGAACCCGGACGTGAAGGGCTTCGCCGGGTTCGACAACTATCGCTTCCTCGCGACCGATCCGTCGTTCCTGCCCGCGATCTGGCACACGCTCGTGCTGATCGGCGCGGTGCTCGCGATCACGGTGGTCGGCGGCGTGCTGATGGCCGTGCTGTTCGACCGCAAGTTCTACGGGCAGGGCATCGCGCGCCTGCTCGCGATCGCGCCGTTCTTCGTGATGCCGACGGTCTCCGCGCTGATCTGGAAGAACATGATCCTGCATCCGGTGTACGGGCTCGTCGCGAACGCGATGCGCGCGCTCGGGATGACGCCGATCGACTGGTTCGCCGATTACCCGTTGACCGCGGTGATCATCATCGTCGCGTGGCAGTGGCTGCCGTTCGCGTTTTTGATCCTGTTCACCGCGATCCAGTCGCTCGACCAGGAACAGAAGGAAGCCGCGCGCATCGACGGCGCCGGCCCGATCGCGATGTTCTTCTACATCACGCTGCCGCATCTGAAGCGCGCGATCGCCGTGGTCGTGATGATGGAGACGATCTTCCTGCTGTCGATTTTCGCGGAAATCTACACGACGACGGGCGGCGGCCCCGGCGACGCGACGACCAACCTGTCTTACCTGATCTACGCGCTCGGCCTGCAGCAGTTCGACGTCGGCCTTGCGTCCGCGGGCGGCATCATCGCCGTCGTGGTCGCGAACGTCGTGTCGTTCTTCCTCGTGCGGATGCTCGCGCGCAACCTGAAGGGGGAGTACGAAAAATGAGCGACCTGACCCTGGCAGGCCGGCGCACGCCGGCCGTGTTCGACCTCGTGCGGCGCGCGCTGCCCGGCGCGCTCGCATGGCTGATCGCGCTCTTGCTGTTCTTCCCGATCTTCTGGATGGCGATCACCGCGTTCAAGACGGAGCAGCAGGCGTACGCGTCGTCGCTGTTGTTCATGCCGACGCTCGACAGCTTCCGCGAGGTGTTCGCGCGCAGCAACTACTTCGCGTTCGCGTGGAATTCGGTGCTGATCTCGGCTGGCGTCACGCTGATCTCGCTGCTGTTCGCGGTGCCGGCCGCATACGCGATGGCGTTCTTCCCGAACCACCGCACGCAGAAGGTGCTGCTGTGGATGCTGTCGACGAAGATGATGCCGTCGGTCGGCGTGCTGGTGCCGATCTATCTGCTGTGGAAGAACGCGGGGCTGCTCGATACGGTGTCGGGGCTCGTGATCGTCTACACGCTGATCAACCTGCCGATCGCGGTGTGGATGACCTTCACGTACTTCAACGAGATCCCGAAGGACATCCTGGAGGCCGGGCGCATCGACGGCGCGTCGACGTGGCAGGAGATCGTCTACCTGCTGATGCCGATGGCGCTGCCGGGGCTCGCGTCCACCGCGCTGCTGCTCGTGATCCTGTCGTGGAACGAGGCGTTCTGGAGCATCAACCTGTCGAGCTCGAACGCCGCGCCGCTGACCGTGTTCATCGCGTCGTATTCGAGCCCCGAAGGCTTGTTCTGGGCGAAGCTGTCCGCCGCGTCGCTGCTCGCGGTCGCGCCGATCCTGATCGTCGGCTGGCTGTCGCAGAAGCAGTTGGTACGCGGGCTCACGTTCGGGGCGGTCAAGTGAGCGGCGCAAGCAAAGGCGCGGTCGGTCACGGCATGAACGTGCTGATCTGCGATTGCGACGGCGTGCTGATCGACAGCGAGGCCGTCGCCGCCGACGTGATCGTGCGCGAACTCGATGCGCGCTGGCCGGGCGTCGATGCGCGGCCGGCCGTGATGCCGCTGCTCGGGCTGCGCATCGAGCGCGTGCTGGCCGGTGCGTCCGAGGCGGTCGGCCGGACGCTGACGCACGACGATATCGACGCGATCCGCCGCGCGGTCGAGGCCGCGGCCGTGAATGCGCCGATGGTCGACGGCATCGATGCGGCGCTGGCCGCGATCGACCTGACGACGGCCTGCGCGAGCAACAGCTATCGCGCATACGTCGAGGCGGCGCTCGCGCGCACCGGCCTCGCGCGCTTCTTCGGCGACCGGCTGTTCTGCGCGGATTCGGTCGCGCGGCCGAAGCCGGCGCCGGACGTGTATCTCGCGGCCGCGCGCGCGCTCGGCGCGGTGCCCGCGCAATGCCTGGTGGTCGAGGACAGCGTGACCGGCATCACCGCCGCGGCCGCGGCCGGCATGACCGTGCTCGGCTTCATCGGCGGCGGGCACGCATCGGCGGCCCAGATCGACGCGCTGCGCGGCATCGGCGCGCGTCACGTATTCGACGACATGCACGAGCTGCCCGGCTACGTCGCGCGCTGGCAGGCGACGGGCGCGGTGCTGCCGAACTAGCAATCAGGAACGAATGCGCGCCGCTCGATGCGGCGCATCACGAACGAACGGAGACAGATCATGGCAAGCGTGCTCCTGCGCAACATCGCGAAGCGCTACGACGACACCGAAGTGCTGCGCAACGTGAACCTCGACATCGCCGACGGCGAATTCGTCGTGTTCGTCGGCCCGAGCGGCTGCGGCAAATCCACGCTGATGCGGATGATCGCCGGCCTGGAGGACATCTCGAACGGCGACCTGCTGATCGACGGCGCGAAGGTCAACGACGTGCCGAGCGCGAAGCGCGGCATCGCGATGGTGTTCCAGTCGTATGCGCTGTATCCGCACATGACGCTGTACGACAACATGGCGTTCGGCCTGAAGCTCGCGGGCGCGAAGAAGCCCGAGATCGACCAGGCGGTGAAGCAGGCCGCGAAGATCCTGCACATCGACCACCTGCTCGACCGCAAGCCGAAGCAACTGTCGGGCGGCCAGCGGCAGCGCGTCGCGATCGGCCGCGCGATCACGCGCAAGCCGAAGGTGTTCCTGTTCGACGAGCCGCTGTCGAACCTCGACGCCGCGCTGCGCGTGAAGATGCGGCTGGAATTCGCGCGGCTGCACGACGAGCTGAAGACGACGATGATCTACGTGACGCACGACCAGGTCGAGGCGATGACGCTCGCCGACAAGATCGTCGTGCTGTCGGGCGGCGCGGTGCAGCAGGTCGGCACGCCGAACGCGCTGTATCACGCGCCGGCGAACCAGTTCGTCGCGGGCTTCATCGGCTCGCCGAAGATGAACTTCCTGAAGGGCACGGTCGAATCGGCCGATGCGGGCGGCGTGCTCGTGCGGTTCGACAGCGGCGAGACGCAGCGTGTCGCGGTGGACGCTGCGGGGCTGCAGCGCGGCGCGGCGGTGACGGTCGGCGTGCGGCCCGAGCACCTGCTGGTCGATGCGGCGGCGCCGGGCGTCGCCGCGCGGACGATGGCCGTCGAGTCGCTCGGCGACGCCGCGTATCTGTATGCGGAGTCGGCCGTCGCCCCGGATGGGCTGATCGCGCGGATTCCGCCGCTCGATACGTATCGCACCGGCGACGCGTTGCGCGTGCATGCGCAGGCCGAGCACTGTCATCTGTTCGACGAAAACGGGCAGGCGTTCCGGCGGTTGAGCGTGCACGCGAAGGCGGCGTGACGCGTCGGTGTTCGGCGGTTTGCGCGTCGATCGTACCTCCCCCGCGGTAGCGCGAAGCAATGCCGGTACGGCCGAGCGCCGCGCAGGATCTATGGCGGCGTCAGGCCGCCTTCGCGGCGAGCGCGGCGCGCGCGCACGCTTCGTCGGTGACGAGGCCCGACAGCCAGCCGCCGCGCAGCGCGGCGATCACCGCGTCGTGTTTCCTCGGGCCGCCGGCGAACGCGATCGTCGGCCGCTTCGGCGGCGTGGCGAGCGCGACGCTCGTCACGCGCGCGCTCGTCGACACGGTGATCCGCGTGCCCTGCGCGTCGATCGGCACGCCGAGCAGCTCGGCCACCGCGCCGAGCGCGGTCATCTCGTCGCGCTCCTGTTCGGTGATGAAGCCGTCCTCGTAGAGCGGGCAGTGCGGGCCGATGTTGCCGATCCCGACGAACGCGACGTCGGCCTCGCCCGACAGCGCCTCGACGATCCGATACAGCCGATGATTGCACCACTGCGCGCGCTCGGCGTCGCTGTCGGCGAACAGCGGCGCGGGCAGCAGGAAATGCTTGCTGCCGGTTTTCTCGGAGATGTACTGCGCGACGTCGTAGCGGTTCGACGAACCGTCGGCCGCGATCGCGCCGACCATCGACACGAGCCGGTGCTGCGGGCGATCGATCTGCGCGATCTGCGCGACCGCGGCCTTCAGCGTCCGGCCGCTGCTGACCGCGATCACCATCGGCCGCGTTTCGCTCAGGTAGCGCTCCATCACCTGCGCGCCGGCGACCGCGAGCTTGCGGTCGATCGCGTCGGGCGCATCGGCGTCGACGGGCACGACTTCGCACATCGCGAGGCCGTAGCGTTTCGACAGTTGCGCGCCGAGGTCGAGACAATCGGCGAGCCGATGGTCGACGCGTACGCGGATCAGGTTCTTCTCGACCGCGAACGCGACGAGGCGCTGCGCGACGGGGCGCGACACCTGCAGCTTTTCGGCGATTTCGTTCTGCGTGTCGCCCGCGACGTAATAGAGCCACGCGGCGCGCGTGGCGAGATCGAGTTTTTCTGAGGACTTGGACACGATAGCGATTCGGTTCGGATCGGGGGGCCGCCCCGCGGGCCGGCCGGCGGGCCGCATGACGGCATCCACTGTAACGCATGTCGCGCGCGCGGCCGGCGGCTGCCCGCGCGAGCGCGGCGCCTACGCGAGCCGTGCGCGCGACGGCTCGTACAGCGGCCGCACGTGGCGGTACAGCGTACGGAACGCATCGAGGCGTTCGCGCAGCCGCGCATGGCGGGCGGCGTCCGGTGCGTATTCGGCGCGCACCGGCGGCTTGGTCAGCACCGTATGCGGATCGCCGCCGGCGGCCAGCCAGCCGAGCCGTGCCGCGCCGAGCGCCGCGCCCGTTTCGCCGCCGCCGATCTGGCGCGTGCGCACGTTCAGCGCGTCCGCGATCAGTTGCGCCCAGAACGCGCTGCGCGCGCCGCCGCCGATCAGCGACAACTGGTCGGTTTCGACGCCGGCCGCGTGCAGCGCGTCGAGGCCGTCGGCGAGGCCGAGCGTCACGCCTTCGAGCACCGCGTAGCCGAGATGCGCGCGCTCGGTCGCGTGCGTCATCCCGAAGAACACGCCCTGCGCGTACGGATCGTTGTGCGGCGTGCGTTCGCCGGACAGGTAGGGCAGGAACAGCGGGGCCGCCGCGAGCGCGTCGGGGTCGAGCGCCTCGACTTCGGCGAGCAGCGCGGGTTCGTCGGTGCCGGTCAGCTTGCACACCCAGCGCAGGCAGCTCGCGGCCGACAGCACGACGCTCATCAGTTGCCAGCGATCCGGAATCGCATGGCAGAACGCATGCACGGCCGACGCGGGATTCGGCATGAAGCGGTCGCCGACCACGCTGAGCACGCCCGACGTGCCGAGCGACACGAAGCCGTCGCCCGCGTGGATCGCGCCGATGCCGAGCGCGCTCGTCGCGTTGTCGCCGCCGCCGCCCGCGACCAGCACGGCCTCGGACAGCCCCAGCTCGCGCGCGACGTCCGCGCGCAGCGTGCCGGACGGCGCATTGCCTTCGACGATGCGCGGCATCTGTTCGCGCGTCATCCCGCACGCGGCGAGCAGCGCATCGGACCAGTCGCGGCGTGCGACGTCGAGCCACAGCGTGCCGGCCGCGTCCGACGGGTCGGACACTTTCGCGCCGGTCAGCCGGAACCGCAGGTAGTCCTTCGGCATCAGCACGCACGCGGTCGCCGCGAACACGTCGGGTTCGTGCTTCGCGACCCACAGCAGCTTCGGCGCGGTGAAGCCGGGCATCGCGAGGTTGCCGGCGAGCGCGTGGAGATCGGGCGCGCGTTCGGTGAGCAGCGCGCATTCGTCGGCGCTGCGCATGTCGTTCCACAGGATCGCGGGGCGCAGCACGCGGTCGTCGCGGCCGAGCAGCACGGCGCCGTGCATCTGGCCCGACAGGCCGATGCCGCGCACCTGCGCGAACGCCTGGGGATGCCGTTCGCGCAGCGCCGCGAGCGCGGCGAGCGTGCCTTGCCACCAGTCGTCCGGATGCTGTTCCGCCCAGCGCGGGTGCGGGCGCGATACGGTGAACGGCGAGCCCGCGGTGCCGACCACCGTGCCGTCCGGGGCCAGCAGCAGCACCTTCACTTCCGAGGTGCCGAGGTCGATGCCGAGATACATGAGCGATCCGTTCGGTCGGTGAGGAGCCGCTACTTTAGCCGGGCCGCACGGCCTGTGCCAAGCGGGTTCGCCCGGCCGCGCGGCCGGGCATCGGCGCGCGGGTCGTCAGCGCGCCGCGAGCCAGGCATCGACGCGCGCGAGCCCGGCGCGCAACGCGTCGAGCAGCGCGGCGTTGCCGGCGAGCGAGCCCCACAAGGCGCGGCTCGCGCACAGCGCGACGACGGGGTCGTCGGCTTCGACGATCGCGCGTGCGGCGCCGTCGTCCATCACGCCGTCCTGGTACGCATACGGCAGCGTGCCGCGCGCCCAGCGTTCGAGAAAGCGCAGGAACAGCGCGGGCAGCACGGCCGTGGCGACCGGCGCGGCGCCGCGCGCGAACGATTCGACGAGCGTCGGCGCGATGAAGCCGGGGATCTTCGAGAAGCCGTCGGCCGCGACGCGCTGGTTCGTGTCGAGCACGTACGGATTGCCGAAGCGCTCGAGCACGACGTCGCGGTAGCGCGCGAGATCGAGCGGGCTCGGCGTCAGGCACGGGATCACGTCCTGCGTCACGTAGTCGTGCGCGAAGCGGCGGATCGCCGCGTCGTGCGTGCCTTCGTGGATGTAGGTGTAGCCCGCGAGCGTGCCGGCCCATGCGATGCAGCTGTGCGTCGCGTTGAGGATGCGGATCTTCGCTTCCTCGTACGGATGGACGTCGTCGACGAGTTCCGCGCCGGCCAGTTCCCAGCGCGGCCGGCCGGCCGCGAAGCGGTCCTCGATCACCCACTGGATGAACGATTCGCCCATCACCGGGCACGCGTCGTCGATGCCGGTGGCCGCACGCACGCGCTCGCGCACGTCGTCGGTCGGGCGCGGCGTGATGCGGTCGACCATCGCGCTGGGCGTCGCGACGTTCGCATCGAACCACGCGAGCAGTCCGCCTTCGCCGCGCCGTTCGAGGAATTCGCGCATGCCCGCACGAAACCGCGCGCCGTTGTTGCGCAGGTTGTCGCAGCTTTGCAGCGTGAGCGGGCCCGCGCCGCGTTTGACGCGTTCGGCGAGCAGCGCCGCGAGCGCACCGTACAGCGTCGTGCGCGCGCCCTGCAGGTCGGCGGCGAGATCGGCGTTCGCGACGTCGAGCCGGTTGTGTTCGTCGAGGTAGTAGCCGCCTTCGGTGACGGTGAACGACACGATCCGGCAGGCCGGATCGGCGCCGGCGTCGATCAGCGCGGCGAGGTCGATCGACCATGGCAGCACGCGGGTGATCGCGCGAATCGTCTCGTACGCGCGTTCGCCTTGCGGCGTGACGGTTTCGAGCGTGTAAGCGCCGTGCTGGGCGGCCAGCGCGTCCATCGTCGCGCGCATGTCGTCGCGGATGTTGCCGACGGTCAGCGACCAACGTTCGTCGGCCGGCACGGCCGCGTTCACGCGATGCAGATACCACGCCTGGTGCGCGCGGTGAAACGAGCCCGCGCCGATGTGCAGCAGCACGGGCGCGCGGGCGGCGGGCGATTCGCTCATCGGTGTCTCCTGTTCCTGCCTGTCTATTCCGTCGAATACGATCTTTTGCTCTTTGTGTGAGCGAATGATCGTATTCGGGCGAACGAAAGTCAAGGCGCGGAAACGGCATTTCGATGGTGCGCTGCGGCGGCGTGCGGGGGCAGGGCGGGCGCGGCGGGGCCGATGGAAAAAGGCGTCAGCGCCCTTCGCGCGTGAGTGCGACGAGTTCGTCGAGCAGCTTGCCGGCCGGCCCCGGCAGGATCCCGTGGCGGCGCCGGAATGCGGTGAGCGTGCGCACCGCGACGACCTCGCGCACCGGCAGCGTGTCGATCGTGCCGGCGCGCCGTTCGGCGCCGACCATCGGCTCGGCCATCCAGCTGAGGAATCCCGCATGCGCGACCAGGCTTTTCAGCGTGATGACCGAACGCGTCTCGACCGCGATGTCGGGCAACGGCAACCCGTGCGCGTCGAAGGTCGCGCGCATGTGGTCGAACGGCGCGGTGCCGCGCGGCGGAATCGCCCAGCGCGCGTGCAGCGTATCGGCGAGCGTCGGCGGCCGGCCGAGCGCACGCAGCGGATGGTGCGGCGCCGCAACGATATGGCTGCGATCTTCCCAGCGGCACTCGGGGATCGCGACGATCTCGTCGGTGTCGGGCCCGTGCGCGGACAGCGCGAGGTCGATCTCGTGCTTGACCAGCCCTTGCGCGAGCCGGTCCCACACGCCTTCGATGATTTCGACGCGCAGGTTCGGCCAGCGGTCGAGCACACGGCCGACCGCGACCGGCAGCACGAGGCTCGCGATGCTGCCCACCGTGCCGACCTTGATCGTGCCCTTCGCGAACCCGCGCATCGCGTCGAGTTCCTCGCGCGCATGCTCGGCCTCGTGCTGCAGCAGCGTCGCGTGCGGCAGCAGCGCTTCGCCGAACGCGGTGAGCTGAACGCCCTTCGAATGGCGTTCGAACAGCGGCGCGCCGACCTGCGCCTCGAGCCGCTTCAGGATCCGGCTCAGCGCCGGCTGCGTGACATGCAGCGCGTCGGCCGCGCGGCCCAGGCTGCCGCACGCGACGATGGTCGTGAACGCGTGCAATTGTCGGAGATCGAAAGTCATGCCGGGGCGTAATGGCTTTTGGCAAAAAATACAGTATCCGTGAATGGCCTGCGCTTCGATACTGTGGAAACCGCCAAGCCATCGAGGAGACGCCCGAGCATGTCCGGCACCCCGTCCCAATCCGCCGCGCCGATCACCGTCCGCGACGCCGTCATCGATCTGTTTCGCCAGTTCGGCATCGACCGCGTGTTCGGCAACCCCGGCTCGACCGAGCTGCCGATGTTCCGCGACTTTCCCGACGATTTCCGCTACGTGCTCGGCCTGCAGGAGGCCGTCGTGGTCGGCATGGCGGACGGCCACGCGCAGGCCACCGGCCATGCGGCCGTCGTGAACCTGCATTCGGCGGCGGGCGTCGGCAACGCGATGGGCAATCTCTTCACCGCGTTCAGGAACCGCACGCCGCTGATCGTCACCGCGGGCCAGCAGGCGCGCGCGATTCTGCCGTTCGATCCGTTCCTCGGCGCGACGCAGGCCGCCGAGCTGCCGAAGCCGTACGTGAAATGGAGCATCGAGCCTGCGCGCGCGCAAGACGTGCCGGCCGCGATCGCGCGTGCGTACCGGATCGCGATGCAGGAGCCGCGCGGCCCCGTGTTCGTGTCGATTCCCGTCGACGACTGGGACCAGCCGGCCGAATGGCTGCCGCGCCGTGACGTCAGCAGCATCGTGCGGCCCGATCCCGACGCGCTCGCGCGGCTCGGCGACGCGCTCGACGCCGCGCGGCGCCCGGCGTTCGTGGTCGGCGCGGCCGTCGATCGCGCGGGCGCGTGGGATGACGCCGTGCGCCTTGCCGAGCGGCACCGTGCGCGCGTGTACGTCGCGCCGATGTCGGGGCGCTGCAGTTTTCCGGAGGACCATCCGCTGTTCGCCGGCTTCCTGCCCGCGATCCGCGAGAAGATCGTCGCGCGGCTCGACGGGCACGATCTCGTGTTCGCGTTCGGCGCGCCCGCGTTCACCTATCACATCGAAGGCTCCGGCCCGCACGTGCCGCCGGGCGCGACGCTCGTGCAGCTCGTCGACGATCCGGGCGTCGCCGCGTGGACGCCGTCGGGCGATGCGGTCGTCGGCAACCTGCGGCTCGCCGCGCGCGATCTGCTGGCGCGGCCCGCGCCGCCCCAGCGGCCGATGCCCGCGCCGCGCGCGCCGCGTGTCCGCGTCGACGCGCCTGCCGCCGGCGCGCGCATGTCGGTCGCGTTCGCGCTGCAGACGCTCTCGGACGTGCGCGACGCACAGGACATCGTCGTCGAGGAGGCGCCGAGCGCGCGGCCGGTGATGCAGGAACATCTGCCGTTCACGCGCAGCGGCACGTTCTACACGATGGACAGCGGCGGGCTCGGCTACGGGATGCCGGCCGCCGTCGGCGTCGCGCTCGCGCGGCCGGGCCGGCGCGTGATCGGGCTGATCGGCGACGGCTCGAGCCTGTATTCGATCCAGGCGCTGTGGAGCGCCGCGCAACTGAAGCTGCCGATCACGTTCGTGATCCTGAACAACCGGCGGTATGCGGCGCTGCAGGATTTCGCGCCCGTGTTCGGCTTCGGCCCCGGCGACCCCGTGCAGGGCACCGATCTGCCCGACCTGGACTTCGTCGCGCTCGCGCAAGGGATGGGCTGCCGCGGCGTACGCGTGGCCGATGCAGCGCTCCTGCGCGATACGCTGGCCGACGCGCTGCGTGCGGCGACGCCGGTCGTCGTCGAAATCGAGATTGCCTGATGCGCCGCGCGCGTCTTTCCGGAGATTCCATGCAAACCGTAGCGATGCTGATCGGCGGCGAACGCCGCCACTCGTCCAGCGGCGCGACCTTCGTGCGCCGCAACCCGCTCGACGGCGAAATCGCGTCGGCCGCGCCCGCGGCCACCGCCGACGATGCGCGCGCGGCGGCCGACGCGGCCGCCCGCGCGTTGCCCGGCTGGGCCGCGCTCGGCCCCGGCGCGCGGCGCGCATGGCTGCTGAAGGCGGCCGCCGCGCTCGAAGCGAAGCACGACCAGTTCGTCGCCGCGATGGCGGCCGAGACGGGCGCGTCCGCGCTGTGGGCCGGCTTCAACGTGCAGCTCGCGGCGAGCGGGCTCGTCGAGGCCGCGTCGCTGACCACGCAGGTCGGCGGCGAGCTGATTCCGTCCGACGTGCCGGGCTCGCTCGCGATGGGCGTGCGGCAGCCGGCCGGCGTCGTGCTCGGCATCGCGCCGTGGAATGCGCCGGTGATTCTCGCGACGCGCGCGCTCGCGCTGCCGCTCGCGTGCGGCAACACGATCGTGCTGAAAGGCTCGGAGCTGTGCCCCGTCACGCACGGGCTGGTCGTCGAGGCCATGCAGGAGGCCGGGCTGCCGCCGGGCGTCGTCAACTTCGTGACGAACGCGCCCGACGATGCGGGCGCCATCGTCGACGCACTGATCGCACACCCGGCCGTGCGCCGCGTGAATTTCACGGGCTCGACGCGGGTCGGCCGGATCGTCGCCGAAGCGTGCGCGCGCCACCTGAAACCGTCGGTGCTGGAGCTCGGCGGCAAGGCGCCGTTCGTCGTGCTGGACGATGCCGATCTCGACGCGGCGGTCGCCGCGGCCGCATTCGGCGCATTCGCGAATTCCGGCCAGATCTGCATGTCGACCGAGCGCATCGTCGTCGACGCATCGATCGCCGATGCATTCGTCGCGAAGCTCGCCGACAAGGCCGCGTCGCTGCCGCTCGGCGACCCGCGCAACGGGCCGGTCGTGCTCGGGTCGCTGATCGACACGAAGGCCGTCGAGCGCTGCAACGCGCTGATCGACGATGCGCTCGCGCACGGCGCGACGCTCGTGTGCGGCGGCAAGGCCGACAGCACGCTGTTCCCGGCCACGCTGCTCGACCACGTGACGCCGGCGATGCGTCTCTATGCGGAGGAATCGTTCGGCCCGGTGAAGGGCATCGTGCGCGTCGACGGCGAGGAGGCCGCGATCCGCTGCGCGAACGACAACGCGTTCGGGCTGGCGTCGGCCGTGTTCAGCCGCGACGTCGCGCGGGCGCTGCGCGTCGCCGCACGCATCGAATCGGGCATCTGTCACGTGAACGGCCCGACCGTGCACGACGAGGCGCAGATGCCGTTCGGCGGCGTGAAGGACAGCGGCTTCGGCCACTTCGGCGGCAAGGCCGGCATCGCCGCGTTCACGGACCTGCGCTGGATCACGGTGCAGACGGCGCCGCGCCACTATCCGTTCTGACGAGGCCGCCGACGATGAAGATTGCGATTCTGGGCGCGGGCGCGATGGGCTCGCTGTTCGGCGGGCGGCTCGCCGAAAGCGGCGAAGCCGTCACGCTGATCGACGTGAACGACGCGCATCTCGAAGCGATCCGCCGCGACGGGCTGCGCATCGACGACGACCGCGGCGAACGGCGCATTCGCACGCTGCACGCCATGCGGCCGGAAGCCGCGAATGCGGACGCGGCCGCCGCGCCCGACACGCCGTTCGACCTGCTGATCGTTTTCACGAAATCGCTGCACACGCGGGCGGCGCTCGACGGCGTGCGCGCGCTGCTGACGCCGGACACGTTCGTGCTGACGCTGCAGAACGGGCTCGGCAACGTCGAGACGGTGAATGCGTTCGTGCCGATCGAGCGCATCCTGGTCGGCGTGACGACGTGGCCGGCCGATGCGGCCGGGCCCGCGCACGTGCGCTCGCACGGCGCCGGCACGGTCCGCATGATGACGGCCGACGGCGCGGCGCGCCCGTTCGCGGCGGCCGTGGCCGACGCGCTGTCGCGCGCGGGGCTCGCCTGCACGCTCGACGCCGACGTGTGGGCCGCGATCTGGGAGAAGGTCGCGTTCAACGCGGCGCTCAACACGGTGTGCGCGGCGACGGGCTGCACCGTCGACCAGCTCGGCCATCATCACGACGGGCCGCGGCTCGCGCTCGCGCTCGCGGCTGAGACCGCCGCCGTCGCGCACGCGAAGGGCATCGCGGTCGACGGCGCGCGGATCGCGCGCAACGTCGAGCATGCGATCCGCGACCATCGGGGCCATCGGCCGTCGATGCTGCAGGACGTGCTCGCGGGCCGCCGCACCGAAATCGACGCGATCAGCGGCAAGGTCGTCGCGGCCGCGCGCGAAACGGGCGTCGCGGTGCCGCATGCGGAGACGCTGCTCGCGCTGGTCCGGTTGATCGACGCACGGGCGAACTGAGTAACAGGCCGGCGGCCGGCTGGCGCCGCATGACGATACGGATGCCGCGCCCGCGAAGCGACGGTAATGGATCGTGAAGGGTGGGACGACACACCGGCGCCGCTCGATGGGCGCCGGTCGACTGCACAGCATGAGATCCGGGCACGCTTGCGTGCGCCAGCCCGGACAACCGGAGACGCCATGAAAACCATCGAATGCCGTTGTCTCGTCGCGCGCCGTCCGCGCATCTTGCCGCCGGCGCGCGGTGCATCGGAGGCCGCATGAGCACACCCGACGCCCTGAATGAACGGCTGCCGCCGTCGGTCGACATCGGCACGACGCTCGACGACGGGCCGTTCACGGCGATGCAGCGCTGCGTCGTGCTGCTCGCCGCGCTCGCGATCGTGCTCGACGGCTTCGACGGCCAGTTGATCGGTTTCGCGATTCCCGTGCTGATTCGCGAATGGGGCATCGCGCGCGGCGCGTTCGCGCCGGCCGTCGCGGCGGGGCTGGTCGGCATGGGGATCGGCAGCGCGTGCGCGGGGCTCGTCGCGGACCGCTTCGGCCGCCGCCAGGCCGTGATCGGCAGCGTATTCCTGTTCGGCATCGCGACCTGCGCGATCGGGTTCGCGCCCGACGTCGCGACGATCGCGATACTGCGCTTTTGCGCGGGGCTCGGGATCGGCGGCGCGCTGCCGACGGCCACGACGATGACCGCCGAATACACGCCCGCGCGGCGCCGCACGATGATGGTGACCGCGACGATCGTCTGCGTGCCGCTCGGCGGGATGCTGGCCGGCCTGTTCGCGCACGAGGTGCTGCCGCGCTACGGCTGGCGCGGGCTGTTCTTCGCGGGCGGCGCGTTGCCGCTCGTGCTCGGCTTCGTGCTCGTGCGCGCGTTGCCGGAATCACCGCGTTATCTGGCGCGGCGCCCCGCACGCTGGCCGGAACTCGGTGCGCTGCTCGCGCGGATGCGGCGGCCGGTCGCGCCGGGCACCGTGTTCACCGATATGAAGGACGCCCGTGCGCCGGGCGGCCGCGGCGGCTTCGGCGCGCTGTTCGCGGGCGGGCAGGCGCGCGACACGATCGCGCTCTGGTGCGCGTTCTTCATGTGCCTGCTCGCCGTGTATGCGGCGTTCAGCTGGCTGCCGACGATGCTCGCGGCGAGCGGGTTGAGCGTGTCGGTCGCGGGCTCGGGGCTCACCGCGTACAACCTCGGCGGCGTGATCGGCGCGCTGCTGTGCGCATGGGCGATCGCGCATGCGGGCTCGCGCTGGCCGCTCGCGCTGTGCAGCATCGGCGGCGCGGCGAGCGCGGTGTGGCTGATGGGTGTCGATGCGAGCCGCCACACGGGCTGGCTGATCGTCGGGCTCGGCCTGCACGGGTTGTTCGTCAACGCGGTGCAGTCGACGATGTATGCGCTCTGCGCGTACATCTACCCGACGGCCGTACGCGCGACGGGCACCGCGAGCGCGCTCGCGTTCGGCCGGCTCGGCGCGATCCTCAGTGCGTTCGCGGGCGCGATCGTGATCACGTCGGGCGGCGCGGGCGCGTACCTGACGATGCTGGCCGTCGCGATGGGCGTGGTGTGCGTCGCGCTGCTCGCGGTGCGGCGGCACATTCCGCGGCTGTCGCGCGCGCCGGCTCAGCCGCGCGAAGGGGAAGAACTCGCCCGCACGTCGTCGTGACGGCGGGCGCGTGACGGGCGTTACAGCGTGGTGCGCACGTGCCAGAGCTCGGGGAACAGCACGACGTCGAGCATCTTGCGCAGGTACGGCGCGCCGCTCGTGCCGCCCGTGCCCTGCTTGAAGCCGATGATGCGTTCGACCGTCGTCACGTGACGGAAGCGCCACTGGCGGAACGCATCCTCGAGATCGACCAGTTCCTCGGCCATCTCGTACAGCTCCCAGTGCTGCTGCGGATGACGATAGACCTCGAGCCATGCGGCCTCGACCGTCTCGTCGTGCCGCATCGGCTGCGTCCAGTCGCGCTCGAGCCGCTCCGCCGCGATCGCGAACCCGCGCCGCGCGAGCAGGCGCACGACCTCGTCGTAGAACGACGGCGCCTCGAGTGTCGCGCGCACCTGTTCGAGGATGTCGGCACGGTGCGCATGCGGCTGCAGCATCTGCGCGTTCTTGTTGCCGAGCAGGAATTCGAGCTGGCGATACTGGTACGACTGGAAGCCCGACGACTGGCCGAGATACGGCCGCATCGCCGAATACTCGGACGGCGTCATCGTCGACAGCACGTTCCACGCCTGCACCAGTTGCTCGAGGATGCGCGACACGCGCGCAAGCATCTTGAACGCGGGCGGCAGCGCGTCGGTGCGCACCGCGTCGAGCGCGCCGCGCAGCTCGAACAGCGCGAGCTTCATCCACAGCTCGCTCGTCTGATGCTGGATGATGAACAGCATCTCGTTGTGATCGGGCGACAGCGGATGCTGCGCGTCGAGGATCGAATTCAGCGACAGGTAGTCGCCGTAGCTCATCGACTTCGAGAAATCGAGTTGCGCGTTGTGCCAGCCGGCTTGCGTGTCGGCCTCGCCCGGCACGTGCGGCGCTTCATGCGCGGCTTGCGCCGGTTGGGCGGCGCGTGCGCCCGAGAACGGGCAGCCTGCCGGCGCGTCGCCGCCGGGCGGCTGCATATGACCAGAATTCACGACTTTCTCCAGATTTGAATGACGAACGCGCGGCGCATGCGCCGCCTGCAACGGCGGCGCGCCGCGCAAGACCGCTCAGGTCACCGCGCCGCGTTCGGCGAATTCGGGCGCCTTCCACGCATCGGTGGCGAGGATGTCGCGCAGCGTCTCGACCGCATCCCACACGTCGACGAAGCGCGTATAGAGCGGCGTGAAGCCGAAGCGCAGCACGTACGGCTCGCGGTAGTCGCCGATCACGCCGCGCGCGATCAGCGCCTGCATCACTTCGTAGCCGTGCGGATGCTCGAAGCTCGCCTGCGAGCCGCGCTGGTGATGCGCGCGCGGCGTGACGAGCTTCAGCGACAGGCCCGCGCAGCGCGCTTCGACGAGCGCGATGAACGCGTCGGTCAGCGCGAGCGACTTGCGGCGGATCGCATCCATGTCGGTCTGCAGGAACACGTCGAGCCCGCATTCGACCATCGACATCGACACGATCGGCTGCGTGCCGCACAGGAAGCGCGCGATGCCCGGATCCGGCGCGAAGCCCGGCTGCATCGCGAACGGCGCGCGATGGCCCCACCAGCCCGACAGCGGCTGCGAGAAATGCGCGAGGTGACGCTGCGGCACCCACACGAACGCGGGTGAGCCGGGGCCGCCGTTCAGGTACTTGTACGTGCAGCCGACCGCGCCGTCCGCGCGTGCGCCGTTCAGGTCGACCGGCACCGCGCCGGCCGAGTGCGCGAGATCCCACAGCATCAGCGCGCCCGCGTCGTGCACGAGCTGCGTGACGGCCGGCATGTCGTGCATGTAGCCGGTGCGGTAGTTCACGTGCGTGATCATCGCGACGGCCGTGTCCGCGCCGAGCGCGCCGGGCAGGTCGGCCGGATCGTCGATCAGGCGCAGCTCGTAGCCGCCGCCGAGCTGTTCGATCAGCCCCTGCGCGATATACAGATCGGTCGGGAAGTTCGAGCGCTCCGACACGATCACGCGGCGCTCGGGCGCGCGCTCGGCCTGGTGGCGCAGCATCGCCGACAGCAGCTTGAACAGGTTGATCGAGATGGTGTCGGTCACGACCGTTTCGCCGGGCGCGCCGCCGATCAGCGTCGCGAGCTTGTCGCCGAGGCGGCGCGGCAGCGCGAACCAGCCGGCCGTGTTCCAGCTGCGGATCAGGCCGTCGCCCCATTCGGCGCCGATCACCTGCTGCGCGCGGGCGGCCGACGCGCGCGGCTGCGCGCCGAGCGAATTGCCGTCGAGGTAGATCACGCCGTCGGGCAGCGAGAACTGGTCGCGCAGCGGGGCCAGCGGGTCGTCGCGGTCGAGCGCGAGCGCGTCTTCACGGGTCTTGATCATCATGATGTGGGGTCGTAGGTCGGGGTAGTCAGGCGGCGCGGGCGGGCAGCGCGCGCAGCACCGCGCGCACGGGGCTCGCGTCGAGCGTCGCGAATTTCAGCGGCAGCGCGATCAGTTCGTAGTCGCCGGGCGGCACGTCGTCGAGCACGATGCCTTCGAGGATCGCCATCCGGTGCGCGCGCACACGATGATGCGCATCCATCGTCTTCGATTCCTGCGGGTCGAGCGACGGCGTGTCGATGCCGATCAGCTTGACGCCATGCGCGGCGAGCAGATCGACGGTGTCGGGCGCGACCGCGCAGAAATGGCTGTCCCATCGTTCGACCGCGGCGCGCGCATACGTGCGCAGCAGCACGCGCGGCGGCACGCCGTCGAGCGCGGCCGCGATATCGGCCGGCCGCACGACGGGCGCCGCGCCGATGCAATGGATCACGCGGCACGGGCCGAGATAGGTGTCGAGCGGCACCGCGCCGATCGGCGCGCCGTCGGCGTCGTAGTGCAGCGGCGCGTCGCAGTGCGCGCCCGTGTGCGGCGACAGCGTCAGGCGCGCGACGTTGACCGGCGAACCGGCCTCCATCCGCCACACGCGCTCGACGGAAACCGGCGTATCGCCCGGCCACACGGGGGTGGCGGGGCTGACGGGCGGCGAGATGTCCCAGAGTGTGTCCATGGCATGACGAAGCGAAGAGTCGATCCTTCGAATGATAGGTGGACGCTCGCAGAAAGTGCTTGCGAAATAAACATGGACAATCCGCCGGATTGGCAGATAATTCGACTCAGAGGGAAAACGGGGACCAAAAATGCACGCGATCACGCTCGATGCCACCGACTGCCGGATTCTGGCGGTATTGCAGGAGGAGGGCAGAATCAGCAATCTCGACCTGGCCGAACGCATTTCGCTTTCGCCATCCGCCTGCCTGCGCCGCATGCGCCTGCTCGAGGAGCAGGGCGTGATCGAGCACTATCGCGCGTGCCTGAGCCGCGAGAAGCTCGGCTTCGAGCTCGAGGCGTTCGTGCAGGTGTCGATGCGCAACGAAGAGAATCAATGGCACGAGCGCTTCGCGGAAGCGCTGCGCGAATGGCCGGAGGTGGTCGGCGCGTTCGTCGTGACGGGCGAGAGCCACTATCTGCTGCGCGTGCTCGCGCACAACCTCAAGCACTATTCGGATTTCGTGCTGAACCGCCTGTACAAGGCGCCGGGCGTGATGGACATCCGTTCGAACATCGTGCTGCAGACGCTGAAGGACGAAGCCGGCGCGCCGGTCGGCCTCGCGCGCACGGGGGCGATCAAAGCGGTGTGAGGCCGTGGAAGCCGCCGCCGTGGAACACGAGCGGCGGGGCGGCGTCCGATACGGCGCGCACGCCGCAGCGCTCCACTTCGCCGACGAAGATCACGTGGTCGCCTTCGTCGTAGCGGCTGCGGTTGTGGCATTCGAACCACGCGAGCGCGCCGTCGAGCACGGGCATCCCCGAGTTGCCGGCCGCGTGCGCGATCCCTTCGAAGCGGTCGCCCTTGTAGGTCGAAAAGCGCTTGCACAGGTCGAGCTGCGACGCCGCGAGCACGTTCACCACGTAATGGCTGTTGCCGCGGAACACCGGCGTCGACGCCGATTTGTGCGCGAGGCTCCACAGCACGAGCGGCGGATCGAGCGAAACCGAATTGAACGAGCTGGCGGTGATGCCGATCAACTGGCCGGAGGGCGCCTGCGTCGTGATCACCGTCACGCCCGTCGCGAACTGGCCGAGCGCCTGCCGGAAGGCGGCCGAGTCGAAATCCGGCGGATTGGCGTGGCTCATCGGGCAGCCATCCGGGACGGGACGGGCGGGCGCGACACGGCGCGGGTGCGACGGGCGCGGCGGACGAAAGACGACAAGGCGGTCGATGAGGAAGGGGTGCGCATGGCCCGATTTTAGCGGAATCGGGGCCGCCGGGCCCGGTCGGGCGGCGCATCGTGACGGCAGGGTGACGTAGCGAACAGTGCGGCGCGCGGCCGGCATCGCGGTTCCGTCACGCTTTTTGACGGTGCGGCCGTTCGTCCCGGCGCCGGATTGCGCTGCCGGGCATTGCATCGCATCGCGACCGCGACCCGCGCTATCGCGCCGCCGCCAGCCCGAGCGACAGCGCCCCCGTCACGATCAGGCTCGACGCCCACACCGTGTCGAGATTGAACCAGCTCCGCGACACGAACTTCAGCCCGAGATAGCGGTACACGAGCCATGCGAGCCCGCCGCCGGCGGCGATCATCGCGGCCGCGTGCACGGCCGCGACGACGAGCGCCATCCCGAGATGCGCATCGACGAGCATCGCCGCCGCGCGGTGGCCGGCATCGCGGTCGAGCCCGCAGAGGCCGAGGTAGATCGGCACGAGCATCAGCCCCGCGCCGTGCGCGAGCGCGACCGCGAACGACCACAGGCCGAGCCGCGCCGGCGGAATCCGCGCGAGCGCCCGCGGATGTCGGCGCCGGATCAGCAGCACCGCGCCGAAGCCGATCACGAGCGCGCTCGCGCCGATCCGGATCGCCGTCTGCCACGCGAGCAGTGCGGCGAGCAGCCCGAACGGCAGCATCACCGCGAAGACGGCGAGCGCATGACCGAGCGCGAGATAGCCGAGCGCCGCGACGAGCGCGCCGCCGCGGCGCGTCATCAGCGCGTTCGACACCGCGAGCGGCCAGCCCATCGCCGGGTTGAGCCCGTGATAGACGCCGCTCGCGAGCACGGCCGCCCACAGCGCGAACGGCGCATGAAGCCCGGCGCTCAACGCTTGACCGACGGATAGCAGAACGAGTCGGTCGAGCAGTCGCCGCCTTCGAGCCGGATCTGGTGCGCGCGATAGCCGTCGGGGAATTCGACCCAGTAGTCGTCGGCGAGCGTCAGCCCGCCGTCCGGCCCCGCGTGCGCGAGTACCTGCGCGGCCGGCACGCCGTCCGGATAGAACTGGTCGTCCCACGTCGAATAGAGCGAGTTGGTCCAGTACACGCGCCGGCCGTCGCGGCTGATCTCGACCATCTGCGGGCCGCCCGCGAACGTGCGGCCGTTCGAGTGCGGCGCACGGCGCGCGATGCCGCCGATGCGCACCGACCCGGCGAGCACCGGGTGGTGCGGGTCCGACACGTCGTACTGGCGCATCTCGCCGGTGCCCCAGCACGACACGTACAGGAAGCGATCGTCGAGCGACAGGTCGATGTCGGTCACGAGCGGCGGCACCGCGCCGAATCCTTGCAGCAGCGGCGGCAACTCGTCGGCCGGCGCCGGCTCGGCGGGGATCGTCGCGGTCTTCTTCACATGGAACTTGCCGCCTTCGCGCCACCAGGTCCAGATCGAGCCTTCGAGATTGGTCGTATCGACCACGACGCCGACGAATCCGTACTCGCGCACCGGGTCGTGCGCGGGCCGTACCTCGAGCGCCATCTGGTGCTGCGCGCCGAGATCGATCGTCTGCACGTTGCGTCGCGCGCGCAGATCCCAGAAATGCAGCCGGTGCCCGTACTTGTTCGCGAGCAGATCCTCGGGGACGATCCCGTTCTCGAATTGCGGCGGCAGCGCCCATTCGCTCGACACCATGTAGTCGCGCGGCAGGTTCCACCAGAAGTCGTAGTGCTTGTCCTGCGGGCCGCGGTCGATTTCCCAACGGCCGAGCACGTCGAAGGTTTCGCAATCCATGATGAAGATGCCGGGCGCGCCGTCGGTGCCGTCCTTGCCCGCCCCGCCGAGCGTGCTCACGTAGATGCCCTCGGGGCCGCAATGCACGGTGTGCGGCCGCGAATAGCCGGTTTTCGCGAAGATCTCGTCGGGCTCGATGATCTTGTGGATGCGCGCCTGCGTCGGATGCGGCTTCGTGTCGATCACGTAGATGCGCGACGAGCGCAGGCCGGGGATGATCAGGAAGCGGCGCTCGAGGAACGCATGGCCGGTGAGCGGCGACAGCGACGACGAGCACGCATTCCAGCCGAAATGGTGAAACTCGTCGCCGGTGTTCGGCATCGTCACCGTATGCACGATCTTGCCGTACGTCGACGAACCGGGCTTCACGTCGATCACGGCGAGCGCGTCGGGTCTGGAAAAATCGGGGCTCAGCAACAACGTATAGGCAAACTCTTCCGCCGGCGCCTGCATCGCAAGCTCGGGCGAAGCGTGAAACGTCGGGTCAGGCCGCATGCTCATGGTGGTGTCTCTCGAAGGTATCGGATCGTGGACGCACGGCCGTTCGTTGCGGACGTGCGGACTGCGGTGGCCGCGCGGCGCGCATCATGCCGGCGGAGCGAGCGGCAGGCGAATGCAACGCGTCGGCGACGCGCGCGATGCCGTGCATCAGGTCGTGAAAGCGGGAAAAGGCGACGGGTTGCCGCGCGGCGCGCTCCGTGAAACGGGCACGCGCCACCGCGACGGTGCGATTGACGTAGCGGCGAGCGGGGCCGCGACGCAGGCGATGTCTGTTAAGGCGTGCATATCGATGTTCCGGCAGATGGTGTTGGCATCGGGGTCGGGCATGCATCGGACGCTGGGTTGACGCGGCGGGGTGACCGCCGCGTGCGCGTGCCTAGTGTAGACGAGAAATACGCTGCCGGTCGCGTGCGACGCCTGGCCGATCTGCCAGTTTCGCGCGCGAGTGAGATACTTGCCGGAGTGCCGCTGCGACCCGCACCGCGGGCCGGCAGCGGCGATGCGAAACCGTGGCAGCCGGCACGCGTGTGCCGGCTGCCATCATCCACGAGAGGCTGATTTCATGGGGAACGAAATGCTTGAAACCGCGACGCTCGGAGGCGGGTGTTTCTGGTGCACGGAGGCCGTGTTTCTCGACGTCGACGGCGTGACGGCCGTCCAGTCGGGTTACGCGGGCGGTCATACGCGCAATCCGGGCTATCGCGACATCTGCGAAGGCGATACTGGCCATGCGGAAGTCGTCAACGTGACGTTCGATCCGGCGCGCATCGGTTATCGCGAGATCCTCGAGATTTTCTTCGCGACGCACGATCCGACCCAGTTGAACCGGCAGGGCAACGACGTCGGCACGCAATACCGGTCGGTCGTGTTCACGCACTCGGATGCGCAACGCGATACGGCGCTCGACGTGATCCGCGAGCTCGAGCGCGAACAGGTGTTCGGCCAGCCGATCGTCACACAGGTCGTGCCGCTCGACGGCAACTACTGGCCGGCCGAGGACTATCATCAGAACTATTACGCGCGCAACCCGGGGCAGGGCTATTGCTCGGTCGTGATCGGGCCGAAGCTCGCGAAATTCCGGCAGAAGTTCTCGCACCGGCTGAAGTCGCTGCGCGGCGCCTGAGCGTCGGCCGCGGCAACCGGCGTCACGCCGCCTCGTTGCGCCACTGCGCGCACGCGGCGGCGATTTCGCGTGCGAGTGCGAGGCACGACAGCGGTGCCGAGCCTTCCGCCTTGTTGTTGATCGTGATGATCACCGGCTGCCCGGCCAGCGCGTAGCGCGCGGCCAGTTCGGCGAGCGCCGAACGCGTGGCCGGATCCTCGTCGACGAGCTTGTCGAACGGCTCGTATTTCGCTTTCGCCTGCTCGTACTTGAAGCCGCCGTGCAGGCTCCAGCGCACGATCAGCGGGCCCGGCGCGTCGCCGTCGAGCAGCGCGAGCGCGGCGGCCTGGCGCAGCGGGTCGGGCATCCGCGCGTGCAGGCCGACGCAGTAGCGCACGCCGAGCGCGGCCAGTGCGCGGATGAAGCGCGGCGTGAGCAGGCTCGCGTCGCGGATCTCGATCGCATAGCGCGTGCCGTCGGCGTCCGGCGGCAACGGCGGCAGCGCCGCGAAGAACGCGGCGAGCCGGTCGATCAGCGCGGCCGGCTGCGCGAGCAGTTGATCGGGCAGCGGCGAGAACTGGAACACGAGCACGCCGGCTTTCCGGCCGAGCCCGTCGAGGCACGGCTGGACGAAGTCGCGGGTCGCGAGCGGCGCATCGAGGAACGTCGGGTTCGGCCCGGACGGCTCGCCGCGCCGGCCGCGGATCACCGCGTCGGTCACCGCGGCCGGCGCCTTCACGACGAAGCGGAAATCATCGGGCACCTGCTGCGCGTAGCGCAGGTAGTCGGCCACCGACAGCGGGCCGTAGAACGACCGGTCGAGGCTCACGCTTTTCAGCAGCGGATGCGCGCCATACGCTTCGAGCCCTTCGCGCGACAGCTTCGTCTGCGCGAAGTCGCCGTCGTAGACGATGCCGTTCCAGCCGGGGAAATACCACGACGACGTGCCGAGCCGCACGTTCGGCGGCAGGCCGGCCGCGACTTCGGCGACGTCCGCCGAGATCGGCGCGGGCAGCACGCCGCGCTTGCGGCGGCCTTTCTTCGGCGGGGCGGCCGCCGACGGCGGTTCGTCCCACAGCAGGCCGGACGACGGGGCGGGTGCGTCTTCGGCGGCGGGGCGGGAGATCGTACGGGCGGGCGGCGCCGGTCGCGGGTCTTTCGCTGCGTCCGGCGTCACGGGCTCGTCGGGGCTGGCGAAGCGGTCACCGTCCGCTGGCGACGTGCGTGCAGTGTCCGTCGGCACGCCGAACAGGTCGAACTGCCCGTCGGCGTGCGACTCGTCGGTGTCGTCGTGCCGCTGTCGTTGCGGCGGCGCCTTGCGCCGCGTCCTGCCGTCACCCATGCATGCCCAGCGTGATGCGCTGCCTAGCGCGGCAGCGCGTGTTCGTACATATAGCGCCGCGACCACGGCAGCGTTTTCGCGCTGCGCCCGGCCTTGCGGCACACGATCTGGAAGATCGACACGTCGTCGTGCTCGAACGCATACGCGCAGCCGGCGAGATACACGCGCCAGATGCGGAATTTTTCGTCGTCGACGAGCTTTCGCGCTTCCTCGGCTTTCGCCTCGAAGTTTTCCGTCCAGATGTCGAGCGTGCGCGCATAGTGCCGGCGCAGACTTTCGACGTCAACCGCCTCGAGCCCGCCGCGCTGCGCCGCTTCGAGCGCGAGGC
The DNA here is from genome assembly GCF_020419985.1 of Burkholderia sp. AU32262. NCBI lineage: Bacteria > Pseudomonadati > Pseudomonadota > Betaproteobacteria > Burkholderiales > Burkholderiaceae > Burkholderia > Burkholderia sp. AU32262. Next base: position 38,178 of record NZ_JAIZRS010000027.1, on the reverse strand, counting down.
TGATGTGCGGGAGCTCGCCGTCCGGGAACACGTAGCGGTCGATGAATTCGCCGCCGCCGAGCGCGGTTTCACCGCTTTCCGCGTCGGTCGACGTGATCCCGTGGTTCATCGCGATGCCGTCGTCGGTCAGCAGCTCGCGGACGCGCGAGAAATAGAGCGGCAGGTTCTTGCGCCCGACGTGCTCGAACATCCCGACGCTCGTGATGCGGTCGAACTGACCTTCGATCTCGCGGTAATCCTGCAGACGAATCTCGATCCTGTCTTCCAGCCCCGCCGCCTTCACGCGCGCGGTCGCGAGGTCGAACTGGTTCTGCGACAGCGTCACGCCGAGACACGTCGCGCCGAACTTCTGCGCGGCGCGCAGCACCAGCGCGCCCCATCCGCAGCCGATGTCGAGCAGGCGCTGGCCGGGCTGCAGCTGGATCTTCGTCAGGATGTGGTCGATCTTCTTGATCTGCGCGGTGGCGAGATCCTCGTCGCCGTTCTCGAAGTACGCGCACGAGTACACCATGTTCTCGTCGAGCCACAGCTTGTAGAACTCGTTCGAGACGTCGTAGTGGTACTGGATCGCTTTCTTGTCGGTGCTCTTCGTGTGATTGAAGTAGCGCTTCACGCGTGCGAGCTTGCTCGCGCTCGTCACGGTGCTGCGCGCGAGCGAGTAGCCGATGTTGATGATGTCCGACAGCTTGCCTTCGATGTCGATCTTGCCCTTCACGTATGCCTCGCCGAGATTGTCGAGGCTCGGTTCGAGCAGCAGTGGCAGCGCCGACGCGCTGTTCACCTTCAGCGTGACCTGCGGCGCGCTGAAGGTGCCGAAATCGAGTTGATCGCCGTTCCACAGCACGAGTCGCGCCGGTATGTTCGCTTTCGCCCGTACTTCGTCCGCCCACTGTGCCAGCTTCTTTTCCCAGAACATTTGGATTCTCCGTTTGTTCGTTGAATCGAATACAGCCAAGTATCCTGACCGGCGCCCGCCGCGTGCGTGCGGCGCGGGCGCCCGGATGCAACCCGGGACACGACCGGCGCGTGCCGGCGCCGCGCTTACGGCGACAGGCGCGAGATCGTCCAGCCCGACGCCGCCGCGGTGTCGCGCGTATAGAGCAGGCGGTCGTGCAGCCGCGACGGGCGCCCCTGCCAGAACTCGATCGCGTCGGGCACGAGGCGGTAGCCGCCCCAGTGCGGCGGGCGCGGCGGGTTGTCGCCATAGCGTTCGCCGACGGCCTTTTCGCGCGCTTCGAGCGTCGCGCGGCTGTCGATCACGGTGCTCTGGTCCGACGCCCACGCGCCGATGCGCGAGCCGAGCGGGCGCGACGCGAAATAGCGGTCGCTTTCTTCCGCGCTGGTTTTCTCGATCCGGCCTTCGATGCGTACCTGGCGCTCGAGCTCGATCCAGTAGAACAGCAGCGCGGCGTGCGGATGCACGGCCAGATCGTGCCCCTTGCGGCTTTCGTAATTGGTGAAGAAGACGAACCCGCGTTCGTCGACGCCCTTGATGAGCACGATCCGGGCCGACGGCCGGCCGTCGGCGCCGACGGTCGCGAGCGTCATCGTGTTCGGCTCGGGCAGCTTGGCGGCGAGCGCCTCCTTGAACCAGCGATCGAACTGGGCGAAGGGGTCGGGGGCGGCATCGGCTTCGTCGAGCGAAGCGCGCGAATAGTTGATCCGAAGATCGGCGAGAGTCGTCATGTTATGCAAACGCTTCAATCTGGGGCCAGTATAGCGAACGCGCGAGAATCGTGCGTGCACGGTAGCGCGTGCGAGCGGGGAGTTCAGGCAGAATAGAGGGCTGCACGACTTACGTTTTCCTTGCTGCCATGTCCGCCGCCGACGCCGCCCCGCCCAGTTCTTCCGATCTTACCCCGACCCCGGAAATCCAGCTTGACGTGGATCGCGCGCGGCGTTTCGGCGGCGTCGCGCGCCTGTACGGCGCGCCGGCGGCCGCCGCGTTCGAGCGGGCGCACGTCGCGGTGATCGGAATCGGCGGCGTCGGGTCGTGGGTGGCCGAGGCGCTCGCGCGCAACGCGGTCGGCACGCTGACGCTGATCGATCTCGACAACGTCGCGGAAAGCAACACGAACCGGCAGATCCATGCGCTCGACGGCAATTACGGCAAGCCGAAGGTCGACGCGATGGCCGAGCGCATCGCGCTGATCGATCCCGCATGCCGCGTGAACCGCGTCGAGGATTTCGTCGAACCCGACAATTTCGACGCGCTGCTCGGCGGCGGCTTCGACTACGTGATCGATGCGATCGACAGCGTGCGCACGAAGGTCGCGCTGATCGCGTGGTGCGTCGCGAAACGGCAGCCGTTGATCGTCGTCGGCGGCGCGGGCGGGCAGCTCGACCCGACGCGCATCCGCATCGACGATCTCGCGCTGACGATTCAGGATCCGCTGCTGTCGAAGGTCCGCGCGCAGCTGCGCAAGCAGCACGGCTTTCCGCGCGGGCCGAAGGCGCGCTTCAAGGTCAGCGCCGTGTATTCGGACGAGCCGCTGATCTATCCGGAAGCGGCGGCCTGCGACATCGAGGACGGCGCCGAGCCGTCCGCGGCCGCGCACGTCGCGGGGCTCAACTGTGCGGGCTTCGGTTCGAGCGTGTGCGTGACCGCGAGCTTCGGTTTCGCGGCGGCCGCGCATGCGCTGCGGGCGATCGCGGCACGGGCGGCCGGCTGAGCGTGCGGCGCGCGGGCACGCAAGGACGATGCCGCGGCGCGGGCGACGTGCCGCGAGCGATAGGCCGATGCGGCCGGGCCGTGGCGGCCCGGCCGGTCGCGCGTCGGGTCAGTTGAGCGCCATGCTCAGCTTGCGTCGCCACGCGGCGACGAGGTCGGGCCGATCGCCGGCCAGTTCGAACACCGAGATCATCGTGCGGCGGCCGAGATCGTCGCCGTACGCGCGATCGCGCGTCACGATTTCCAGCAACTGTTCCAGCGCCCCTTCGTACGCGCGCCGCGCGATCAGGCTCTGCGCGAGGTCGAAGCGCGCGTCGAGATCGGCCGGGTTCGCCGCGATGCGCGCCTCGAGCGCGTCGGTCGGCGGCAGGTCGGCCGTGGCGTCGAGCGCGTCGAAACGGGTCTTGATCGCCTGGTAGCGCGGGTCGCCGTTCTGCACGGTTTGCGGCGACAGGCGCTCGGTCTCCGCGCGTGCGGCATCGACTTCGTTGCGCGCGAGCAGCAGCTCGATCAGGTCGAGGCGCGCGTCGTCGTAGCCGGGGTTCAGCGCGAGCGCCGCTTCGAGGTGCGCGCGCGCATCGTCGAAGCGCTGTTCGGCCATCGCGTACTGCGCGGCGCGGCGTTCGGCTTCCTCGGGGGCCGGCAGCAACCGGTCGAGGAACGCGCGCAACTGCCCTTCGGGCAGCACGCCGACGAACTGGTCGACCGGCCGCCCGTCCGCGAACGCGATCACGTGCGGGATGCTGCGCGTCTGGAAGTGCGCGGCGAGCTCCTGGTTCTCGTCGACGTTGACCTTCACGAGCTTCCAGCGGCCTGCGTAGTCGGCTTCGAGCTTTTCCAGCAGCGGGCCGAGCGTCTTGCAGGGCCCGCACCACGGCGCCCAGAAGTCGACCAGCACGGGCGTGTCCAGCGACGCCTCGATGACGTCTTTCTCGAATGTGGCAAGCGTGGTGTCCATGGCGTTCTCTTCCGTTCGAATATCGTCAGGGTGGGGGCGGTGGGCCGCTTTTTCAACGCGGCTTCGCTTCGGGCAGCGCAATCCATTCGGTCTCGCCGGGCACCTTGCCCATCTCCTGGCGCGTCCACGCCGCTTTCGCGCGTTCGATCGCATCGCGGCTGCTCGCGACGAAATTCCACTCGATGAAGCGTTCGCCGTCCATCCGGTCGCCGCCGAGCAGCATCGCGCGCGCGCCGCTGCCGCTCGTCAGCGTGACGCTCGCGCCCGGCGCGAGCACGGCCATCCGTTCGGCCGGCACCGGCGCGCCGTCGATCGCGAGCTCCCCGTCGACCACGTAGACCGCGCGCTCCTCGTGCGACGCATCGAGTTCGAGCCGGCCGCCGGCCGCGAATTCGGCCGCGACGTACAGCGTGCGCGAGAACGTCGTCACGGGCGAGCGCAACCCGAACGCGTCGCCGGCGATCACCGTCAGCGCCACGCCGTCTTCGTCCCGCTTGGGCAGCGTGTCGGCCGCGTGGTGCTCGAACGACGGCTCGGTCGTCTCGTGCGCTTTCGGCAGCGCGACCCAGGTCTGGATCCCGTGCACGGTGTGGCCGCTCGCGCGTTGCGCGTCGGGCGTGCGCTCCGAGTGGACGATCCCGCGGCCGGCCGTCATCCAGTTCACGTCGCCCGGCACGATTTCCTGCCGCGAGCCGAGGCTGTCGCGGTGCAGGATCGCGCCGTCGAACAGGTAGGTGACCGTCGCGAGCCCGATGTGCGGATGCGGGCGCACGTCGAGCCCCGTGCCGGCCGGCAGCATGGCGGGCCCCATGTGATCGAAGAAGATGAACGGGCCGACGAGGCGTGCGGCGAGCGCGGGCAGCGTGCGGCGCACCTGCAGGTTGCCGATGTCGCGCACGTGCGGCTTCAGCAAGGCTTTGATCGAGTCGGTCATGGCGGGCCTCGTGGGGAACGGCTGGATTGCCGGTCATTGTACTGGCGGCACGGCGGCGCGCGTGACGGGCAGCGCGAAACGCGCGCGGCGCGATGCGGCCGTGGCGGGCACGCATCGTGCGGTGTCCACCGCGTCGCGCGAGCCGCTGCGCCCGCTGCCGATTCCATGCGCGCCGCGCGGGTATCCGGCGCGGCGGCGAAACCCGGTAGACTGACCGGCTTCACAACGACGATTCGACAATCGAGGAGACGCCGATGATGGCCCCGAAGGATCTGCTGCTCGCGCTGGTCGTGATTCTGGCGTGGGGCGTGAACTTCGTCGTGATCAAGGTCGGCCTGCATGGCATGCCGCCGATGCTGCTCGGCGCGCTGCGCTTCACGCTCGCGGCCGTGCCGGCGGTCTTCTTCGTGCGCCGGCCGCAGATTTCGTGGCGGCTGCTGGTGCTGTACGGCGCGACGATCCAGCTTGGCCAGTTCGTGTTCCTGTTCACCGGCATGTACGTCGGCATGCCGGCCGGCCTCGCGTCGCTCGTGCTGCAGTCGCAGGCGTTCTTCACGCTGGTGTTCGCGATGCTGTTCCTCGGCGAGCGGCTGCGCGTGCAGAACCTGATCGGGCTCGCGATCGCCGCGGGCGGCCTCGTCGTGATCGCCGCGCAGGGCGGCCGTGCGATGACGCTCGCGGGCTTCCTGCTGACGATCTGCTCGGCCGCGATGTGGGCCTTCGGCAATATCGTCACGAAGAAGGTCGGGAAGGCGAACCTCGTGTCGCTCGTCGTGTGGGCGAGCCTCGTGCCGCCCGTGCCGTTCTTCCTGCTGTCGCTGTGGTTCGAGGGGCCGCGGCGGATCGCGACCGCGCTCGCCGGGCTCGACGGCGCGTCGATCTTCGCGGTCGTCTATCTGGCGTTCGTCGCGACGCTGCTCGGCTACGGGCTGTGGAGCCGCCTGCTGTCGCGCTATCCGGCCGCGCAGGTCGCGCAGTTCTCGCTGCTGGTGCCGATCGTCGGGCTCGCGTCGTCGGCGCTGCTGCTCGACGAGCATCTGACGCAAGCGCAGCTGATCGGCGCCGCGCTCGTGATGGGCGGGCTCGCGGTGAACGTGTTCGGCGGGAAACTGCTGAGCCGCTTCGCGGCATCGTCGTGACGCGCCGGCACGCGCCGCGTGCCGGCGGCAGGGAACGGATGGCGCTCAGGCCATCCGGCTCTTCGCGAGCGGCGGATTCGCGGCGAAGTAGCGCTTGATGCCGCGGAAGATCGCGTCTGCCATCTCGTCGCGATAGCTGTCGTCGTTGAGCCGGCGCTCTTCGTCCGGGTTGCTGATGAACGCGGTCTCGACGAGGATCGACGGGATGTCGGGCGCCTTCAGCACCGCGAACCCGGCCTGCTCGACCGAGCCCTTGTGCAGCTTGTTGATGCCGCCCACTTCCTTCAGCACGTAGTTGCCGTAGCGCAGCGAATCGCGGATCTGCGCGGTCGTCGACATGTCGAACAGCGCGCGGCTGACTGCCGCGTCCTGGGTCTTGATGTTGATGCCGCCGATCAGGTCGGACGAGTTTTCCTTGTTCGCGAGCCAGCGCGCCGCGGCGCTCGATGCGCCGTGGTCGGACAGCGCGAACACCGACGAGCCGCGCGCGGACGGCGTCGTGAACGCGTCCGCGTGGATCGACACGAACAGATCCGCGCCGACGCGGCGCGCCTTCTGCACGCGCACGTTCAGCGGCACGAAGAAATCGGCGTCGCGCGTCATCATCGCGCGCATGTTCGGTGCGGCGTCGATCTTCGCGCGCAGCTTCTTCGCGATGTCGAGCGCGATGTGCTTCTCGTACGTGCCGTTGCCGCCGATCGCGCCCGGATCCTCGCCGCCGTGGCCCGGGTCGATCGCGACCGTCAGCAGGCGCACGGTGCCGCCCTTGCCCGATTTCGGCGCGGTGAACTTGTAGGTGTCGCCGTCGTCGTCGCTGTCGTCGCGGCGCGCGATGACGGGCGGCGGCTTGACGGCTGGCTTCGCGGGCGTCGACGGCGTGCCGGCGGCCGGCGGCGTGTGCGGCGCGGCCGGCGTGTTCTGTGCGAAACGCTGGAAGAATGCGTCGCTGTTGTCGCCGGCGGCGGGCGGCGGGGTGCCCGGGCCGGCCAGCGTGGACGGCGGCTGCATCTGCTGCGCGCGCGCGGTGTCGTTGAGCGCCTGTTCCTTGCGTTCCGTCTGCGCGATCAGGTCGGACAGCGGATCGGGCGCGACGGCCGGGTACAGGTCGAACACGAGCCGGTACTTGTACGTGCCGACGGGCGGCAGCGTGAACACCTGCGGCTTCACCGAGCCTTTCAGGTCGAACACCATCCGCACGACGTGTGGCTGATACTGGCCGACGCGCACCGACTGGATCTGCGGATCGTTCGGCGCGATCTTCGAGACGAGGTCGCGCAGCGCCTGGTCGAGATCGAGGCCGCTCAGGTCGACGACGAGACGGTCGGGACCCTGCAGCAGTTGTTGGCTATTCTGCAGCGGCTGGTCGGATTCGATCGTGACGCGCGTGTAGTCGCGTGCGGGCCACACGCGCACGCCGAGCACCGACGACGCGTGCGCGAGCCGCGGCGCGACGAGACCGAGCACCAGCGTCGACGCCCCCGCGCGCAGGATCTGACGGCGCCGCCAGTTGTGCGTCGCGGTGGCCGCCGATTCGATCGAGCGGAACGGTTTGATCAACATCTTTCGAGACATGCGTTTCCTGAAGCGCTGTACGCCCGGACGGTGAGGACGCGGCCGTCGCCGTCCACGTCGAGCGAGAAAACCAGATCGGGCACGCCGAGCAGGGCGCCCGCCTGTTGCGGCCATTCGACGAGGCAGATCGCGCTGGAATTGAAATACTCGCGAAAGCCTGCGTCCGACCATTCGGCCGGATCGTTGAATCGATACAGATCGAAGTGATAGACCTCGAGTTCCCCGTCGCTGCGTTCGAGCGCGTACGGCTCGACGAGCGTATAGGTCGGGCTGCGCACGCGCCCCTGGTGGCCGAGGCCGCGCAGGATCGCGCGCACGAGGGTCGTCTTGCCCGCGCCGAGATCGCCGACCAGCTGGATCTGCAGCCCGTCGAACGCGTGGGCGCGGTCGAGCGCGATGCGCGCGGCGTCGAGCGCGTGCGCGAAGCGGGTGCCGAAGGCCTCGGTTGCCGCTTCGTCGGCGAGCGCGATCACGCGCTCCGCGAGCGGGGCGGGCAGCATGGCGTGAGGCGGTTGGCTGGGCGTGGCTGGCATTCTCGTAAAATAGTGCGATGAACCGACTACCGGAACGCGCCGCATCCGACAGGCCTTCGACTCGTGCCGAAGGCGCGGCGCCGTGCGCGCTCGACGATGCGGCGTTGACTGCGCTCGCCGCTCGCATCAGGGCGTGGGGGCGCGAATTGGGTTTCGGGGCGATCGGCATCAGCGACACCGATCTCTCGGATGCCGAAGCAGGCCTCGCCGCCTGGCTGGAAGCCGGTTACCACGGCGAAATGGATTATATGGCGAAACATGGGATGAAACGCGCGCGGCCGGCCGAACTTGTGGCCGGTACGCGACGCGTGATCTCCGTGCGGCTCGCCTATTTACCGGCCCAAACGCTGGCTGACGACGAGCCCGGCGCGCTCGTGCCGCACGATTGGCGCACGCGCGAACGCGCACGGCTCGACGATCCGCAGGCGGCGGTCGTGTCGATCTATGCGCGCGGCCGCGATTATCACAAGGTGCTGCGCAACCGGCTGCAGACGCTCGCGGAGCGCATCGAGCACGAGATCGGCGGGTTCGGCTATCGCGTGTTCACCGATTCGGCGCCCGTGCTCGAAGTCGAACTCGCGCAGAAGGCCGGGGTCGGCTGGCGCGGCAAGCACACGCTGCTGCTGCAGCGCGATGCCGGCTCGCTGTTCTTTCTCGGCGAGATCTACGTCGACCTGCCGCTGCCGACCGACGCGCGCACGTCGCCCGACACCGCGCCCGAGACGCCCGGCGCGCACTGCGGCAGTTGCACGCGCTGTATCGACGCGTGCCCGACCGGCGCGATCGTCGAGCCGTACCGCGTCGATGCGCGCCGCTGCATCTCGTACCTGACGATCGAACTGAAAGGCAGCATCCCCGAGCCGCTGCGGCCGCTGATCGGCAATCGCGTGTACGGCTGCGACGACTGCCAGCTCGTGTGTCCGTGGAACAAGTTCGCGCAGGCCGCGCCCGTCGCCGATTTCGACGTGCGGCACGGCCTCGACCGCGCGACGCTCGTCGAGCTGTTCGCGTGGGACGCGGGCACGTTCGATACGCGGATGCAGGGCAGCGCGATCCGGCGCATCGGCTACGAAAGCTGGCTGCGCAATCTCGCGGTCGGGCTCGGCAATGCGCTGCGCGCGGGCGCGGACCGGCTCTCGCCGGCGGCGCGCGACGCGATCGTCGCCGCGCTGCGCGCGCGGGCCGACGATCCGTCGCCGGTCGTGCGCGAGCATGTCGAATGGGCGCTGCGAGCCGCGTGAAGGCGGCGTAAAGTGTCGTCGGCGCGCGGGCAGGGCCGCGCGCATCCCCCGGTCAGGAGAAGGCAATGTTCAACGCAGTGATCGACGCGCCGTTCGGCAAGGTCGGCATCCGCACGGATGCCGCGGTGGTGCGCGAGATCGTCTATCTGCCCGAGTCGATGAAGGCGGTCGAACCGGATTCGGCGCTCGCGAAGCGCGCGGTCCAGCAGATCGAACGTTATTTCGAGCGCGCGTCCGCGCGCTTCGACCTGCCGCTCGCCGACGTCGGCAGCGCATTCCAGCATCGCGTGTGGGACGTGATCAGCGACATCCCGCCCGGGACGGTGCTGACCTACGGCCAGGTCGCGAAGCGGATCGGCAGCGCGCCGCGCGCGGTCGGCCAGGCGTGCGGCGCGAACTACTTCCCGCTCGTGATTCCGTGCCATCGCGTCGTCGCGGCGGGCGGCCTCGGCGGGTTCGCGAACCACGACGGCAACGGCTATTACCAGCGAGTGAAGCGCTGGCTGCTCGCGCACGAGGGCGTGCCATACCGATGAGCGAACCGATGATTTCCCCCGCGGCCGACGCCGACACCGCCGCGGCATCGCCCGCGCTGCTCGCGAGCCGTGCGTCGATCGACGTGTTCTGCGATGCGCTGTGGCTCGAACACGGGCTCGCGCGCAACACGCTCGACGCATACCGGCGCGATCTGGTGCTGTTTTCCCAGTGGCTGGCCGCGACGCACGACGCGCCGCTCGACGCGGCCGACGAGGCGATGGTGACGGGCTACATCGCCGCACGCAGCGACGGCAAGGCGACGTCGTCGAACCGGCGGCTGTCCGTATTTCGTCGCTATTACGGCTGGGCCGTGCGCGAGCATCGCGCGAGCGCCGACCCGACGCTGCGGATCACGTCCGCGAAACAGGGCGCGCGGTTCCCGTCGACGTTGTCCGAGGCGCAGGTCGAGGCGCTGCTCGGCGCGCCCGACATCGGCACGCCGCTCGGCCTGCGCGATCGCACGATGCTGGAGCTGATGTACGCGAGCGGGCTGCGCGTGAGCGAACTCGTGACGCTGAAGACGGTCGAGGTCGGCCTCAACGAAGGCGTCGTGCGGGTGATGGGCAAGGGCTCGAAGGAGCGGCTCGTGCCGTTCGGCGAAGTCGCGCACGGCTGGATCGAACGCTACCTGCGCGACGCGCGGCCGGCATTGCTCGGCGCGCGCGCGGCCGACGCGCTGTTCGTGACCGCGCGCGGCGACGGGATGACGCGCCAGCAGTTCTGGAACATCATCAAGCGTCACGCGCAGCAGGCCGACGTGCGCGCGCACCTGTCGCCGCACACGCTGCGGCACGCGTTCGCGACGCACCTGCTGAATCACGGCGCCGACCTGCGCGTCGTGCAATTGCTGCTCGGCCACAGCGACATCTCGACCACGCAGATCTATACGCACGTCGCGCGCGAGCGGCTGAAAACGCTGCATGCGGAGCACCACCCGCGCGGGTGACGCGCGGCGCGGGCTGCGACCCGAACCCGCGATGCGCGCGGCGGCTGCGTCAGACCAGCTCGCGCAGCCGGTGCTTGAGCACCTTGCCGGTCGATGCGGCCGGCAGCGCATCGAGCACGCGGATGTGCGCGGGGCGTTTGTAAGCCGTGAGCCGCTCCGCGCACCACGCATGCAATGCCGCCTCGTCCGCTGCCGCGCCCGGCACCAGCTCGACGAACGCGAGCACTTCCTCGTTGCCGTCGATCGCCCGGCCGATCACGGCCGCCTGCACGACGTCCGGATGCGCGTTCAGCACCTGCTCGACCTCGACCGGATACACGTTGAAGCCCGAGCGGATGATCAGCTCCTTGCTGCGGCCCACGATCGTCACCGCGCCGTCCGCGCCCTGCCGCGCGAGATCGCCGGTGCTCAGCCAGCCGTCCGGCGACACGGCCGCGCGCGTCGCGTCCGCGTTGCGGTAGTAGCCGAGCATCACGTTCGGCCCGCGCACGCGAATCTCGCCGACTTCGCCCGGCGGCACGTCGGTGCCGTCCGGCGCGACGATCCGCATGTCGACGCCCGGAATCGGTACGCCGACCGAGCTGTCCGTGCGCGGCGCGTCGAGCGGCGTCTGCGTGATCGTCGGGCTGCTTTCGGTCATCCCGTATCCGTTGTGCAGCGGCACGCCGTACAGGCGCTCGACGCGCGCCTTCAGATTCGCATCGAGCGGCGAGCCGCCCGAATACGCGAAGCGCAGCCGCGGCGCGCGCCAGGCATGGCCGTGCGTGTGCACGTGTTCGAGCAGCTTCGCGTGCATCGCCGGCACGCCCTGGAAGATCGTGACGCCTTCGTCGGCGAGCGCGATGCGGACGGCTTCCGGCGAGAAGCGCGGCGCGAGCCGCAGCGTCGCGCCTGCGTAGAGGCTGCCCAGGCACACCGACGCGAGCCCGTACACGTGCGACACGGGCAGCACCGTGTAGACGACGTCGTCGGGCGACACGCGGCGCAGCATGCTCGACGTCGCCGCGATGAACAGCAGGTTGCGGTGCGACAGCATCACGCCTTTCGGCGTACCGGTCGTGCCGGTCGTGTAGATCAGCGCCGCGCATTGCGCGGCGCCGTCGGCGGCCACCGGTTCGGCCGGCGCGCCCGCATCGACCCGATACGACCACGCACCGATGTCGACCGGCAGCGCACCGGCGGGCGTCGCCCCGAGCCGCCCGGCATGGGCGCGCGCATCGGCCGATGCGTCGCTCGTGAACGCGATCAGCTTCGGCCGCGCGTGCGCGGCGATCGCATCGAGCTCGGCGGCCGACAACCGCGCGTTCGACACCAGCGCCCAGGCGTCGATGCGCGCGGCCGCGAACAGCAGCACGATCTGCGCGACGCAGTTTTCCGCGACGATCATCACGCGGTCGCCGCCTTGCACGCCGAGGCCCGCCAGCCGCGCGGCCGCCGCGTCGACGGCCTGCGCCAGCTCGCCGTACGACAGCCGGCGCGCATCCTCGATCAGCGCCGGATGCGCGGGCGACTGCGCGGCCCGGTGCGCCGGCACGTCGGCAATCCGACGCGGCAGCGCGGCGAGCAGCGCATCGACGTCGAGCGATTCGGATGCACGGATGGGCGAGGACATGGCGTCTCCAGATGACGGGCCGGCGGCGGCCGACGATATTTGCGAACGATCGTGCCATGGCGGCGCGTGCGCGACAATCGGCCAATCGGACAATAGCGCTTCACGAAGTTCGCAACGATGATGGGCGCAATCGCGACGGCGATGCGGCGGGCCGGCGGAAAACGGGCCGCGAGTATACCGTCGGCGCGGGCACGCCATTGCGCGCCCGCCCATCGTTCGCCATTAAAATGCCGCCATGAGCAAATCCAGACACGTGTCCGAAACCCCCGCGACCCAGCTGCTGCGCCGTCATGGCGTCGCATTCGGCGAGCATCCGTACGAATACGTCGAGCACGGCGGCACCGGCGAATCGGCGCGCCAGCTCGGCGTCGACGAGCACAGCGTCGTGAAGACGCTCGTAATGGAAGACGAACACGCGAAGCCGCTGATCGTGCTGATGCACGGCGACCGCACCGTGTCGACGAAGAATCTCGCGCGGCAGATCGGCGCGAAGCGCGTCGAGCCATGCAAGCCCGAGGTCGCGAACCGCCATTCGGGCTATCTCGTCGGCGGCACGTCGCCGTTCGGCACGCGCAAGACGATGCCCGTCTACGTAGAGGCGACGATCCTCGAATTGCCGACGATCTATCTGAACGGCGGCCGGCGCGGCTACCTCGTCAGCCTCGCGCCGGCGGTGCTCACGTCGCTGCTCGGCGCGCAGCCCGTGCAATGCGCGAGCGTCGACTGAGGGTTTCACCTTCGTGGCACCTCGCGCCCGTTCGGTAGAATGGGCGCCGTTTCGGCCTGCCGGCTTGCCGCGCACGGCCGTCCCTTTCCCGATACGTTGAAAGAAGAGTCCTCCGCATGCAGATCCTGCTCGCCGCCCTCGTTGCCTACCTGATCGGTTCGGTGTCGTTCGCCGTCGTCGTCAGTTCCGTGATGGGCCTGGCCGACCCGCGTTCGTACGGGTCGAAGAACCCCGGCGCGACCAACGTGCTGCGCAGCGGCAACAAGAAGGCCGCGATCCTGACGCTCGTCGGCGACGCGTTCAAGGGCTGGATCGCCGTCTGGCTCGCCCGTCGCTTCGGCCTGCCCGACGTCGCGATCGCGTGGGTCGCGATCGCCGTGTTCCTCGGCCACCTGTACCCGGTGTTCTTCCGCTTCCAGGGCGGCAAGGGCGTCGCGACCGCGGCCGGCGTGCTGCTTGCCGTGCACCCGGTGCTCGGGCTCGCGACCGCGCTGACCTGGCTGATCGTCGCATTCTTCTTCCGCTATTCGTCGCTCGCGGCGCTGGTCGCGGCCGTGTTCGCGCCGGTGTTCGACGTGTTCCTGTTCGGCATGCCGGGCCACAACCCGGTCGCCTGGGCCGTGCTCGCGATGAGCGTGCTGCTCGTGTGGCGTCACCGCGGCAACATTTCGAAGCTGCTCGCGGGGCAGGAGAGCCGGATCGGCGACAAGAAGAAGGCGGCCGCGGACGGCGGCGCGCAGGACGGCGGAAAAGCCTGAGAACGCGCGGCGCGGGCCGCGCGCCGGGCGCGCCGCGTATGCGGGGCCCGGCCGGATGACGCGACGGGCCGGTGGCCGGTCAGTCGCGGAAGTTGTTGAAGTCGAGCGGCGTGTCGGTCACGTCCTTGCGCAGCATCGCGATCGTGCTCTGCAGGTCGTCGCGCTTCGCGCCCGAGATGCGCACCGCGTCGCCCTGGATGCTCGCCTGCACCTTGATCTTGCTGTCCTTCACGAGGCGCACGATCTTCTTCGCGAGGTCGCCCGTCACGCCTTTCTTCACGGTGACGATCTGCTTGACCTTGTCGCCGCCGATCTTCTCGACCTTGCCGTAGTCGAGGAAGCGTACGTCGACGTTGCGCTTGGCCAGCTTGCCGATCAGCACGTCCTTGACCTGGCCGAGCTTGAAATCGTCGTCGGCGAACAGCGTCAGCTCGCGTTCCTTCTGCTCGACGCGTGCGTCGGAGCCCTTGAAGTCGAAGCGCGTCGAGATTTCCTTGTTCGACTGCTCGATGGCGTTCTTCACTTCGATCATGTTCGCTTCGGAAACGACGTCGAACGATGGCATGGCATTCTCCCTTGAGATGCGGGCGCCCGGCTCGCGCGCGGGCACTCGCTATAATTGCGGACTGTTTGCCATTTTACCGATGCCCCTGCGTTTGCCCAAGGCCGGCCCTGCGCCGCCCGGGCCGACGCGACCGCGAATGCCGATGCCCCCTGACGATTCCGCCCTGTCGCTGCTTCCCGACCATCCGCTCGCCGCGCACAACACGTTCGGCATCGCCGCGCGCACGCGCTTCGCCGCGCACATCACGCACGCGGCGCAGTTCGAGGCGCTGCATCGCGACCCGCGAGTCGCGAGCCTGCCGCAGCTGGTGCTCGGCGGCGGCAGCAATATCGTGTTCACGCGCGATTTCGACGGCGTCGTGCTGCTCGACGAGATCGCGGGCCGCCGCGTCGTGCGCGAGGACGGCGATGCGTGGTACGTCGAGGCCGGCGGCGGCGAGAACTGGCACGCATTCGTCGCGTGGACGCTCGAGCACGGGATGCCGGGCCTCGAGAATCTCGCGCTGATCCCGGGTACCGTCGGCGCCGCGCCGATCCAGAACATCGGCGCATACGGCCTCGAGATGAAGGCGTACTTCGATTCGCTGGTCGCGGTCGAGCTGGCGACGGGGCGCCGCGAGCGTTTCGACGCCGCGCGCTGCGCGTTCGGTTACCGCGACAGCTTCTTCAAGCGGGACGGGCGCGGCCGGTTCGCGATCGTCGCGGTGACGTTCCGGCTGCCGAAGCAATGGACGCCGCGGCTCGGCTACGCGGACGTCACGCGCGAGCTCGACGCGCGCGGCATCGCGCCCGACGCGGCGACGCCGCGCGACGTGTTCGATGCGGTCGTCGCGATCCGCCGCGCGAAGCTGCCCGATCCGCTGGTGCTCGGCAATGCGGGCAGTTTCTTCAAGAATCCGGTGATCGACGCCGCGCAGTTCGACGCGCTGCGTGCGCGCGTGCCCGACGTCGTGTCCTATCCGCAGCCGGACGGCCACGTGAAGCTCGCGGCCGGCTGGCTGATCGACCGCTGCGGCTGGAAGGGGCGCGCGCTCGGTGCGGCGGCCGTGCACGACCGCCAGGCGCTCGTGCTCGTCAATCGCGGCGGCGCGACGGGCGCCGACGTGCTCGCGCTGGCGCGGGCGATCCAGGCCGACGTGCGCGCGCGGTTCGGCGTCGAGCTGGAGGCGGAACCGGTCTGCCTGTAACGCAGCGCGCGCCGGTTTCGGCGCACCCAAACGAAAAGCGCCGATCGTCGACCGGCGCTTTTTTACGCGTGTGCGCTGCCGCGCATCAGTGCTTCAGACGGCCGAGCAGCAGGAACTCCATCAGCGCCTTCTGCACGTGCAGGCGGTTTTCCGCTTCGTCCCACACGACGCTCTGCGGGCCGTCGATCACGCCGGCCGTCACTTCCTCGCCGCGGTGCGCGGGCAGGCAGTGCATGAAGAGCGCATCCGGATTCGCATGGCCCATCATTTCCTCGTCGACGCACCAGTCGGCGAATGCCTGCTTGCGCGCTTCGTTCTCGGCCTCGAAACCCATGCTCGTCCAGACGTCGGTCGTCACGAGATCGGCGCCCTTGCACGCTTCGTTCGGATCGTCGAACACCTCGTAGAACGGTGC
Source organism: Burkholderia sp. AU32262 (assembly GCF_020419985.1). Lineage (NCBI taxonomy): Bacteria > Pseudomonadati > Pseudomonadota > Betaproteobacteria > Burkholderiales > Burkholderiaceae > Burkholderia > Burkholderia sp. AU32262. The sequence goes on along the minus strand of NZ_JAIZRS010000027.1, from coordinate 22,384 downwards.
GCTGTCGGGCGACACGAGCTTCATGTCGAGCGCATAGCCCGGCGGGGTGGACAGGCGCAGCTTGAAGCCGAGGATCTGCGCGGCTTCGATCCACGTGTAGAGCATGTTGTTCGCGTCGCCGACCCACGCGACGGTCTTGCCGGCGATCGGGCCGCGGTGCTCGTAGTACGTGAAGATGTCGGCGAGCACCTGGCACGGGTGGTATTCGTTCGTCAGGCCGTTGATCACCGGCACGCGGGAATTCTGCGCGAAGCGCGTGATCACGTCCTGCTCGAACGTGCGGATCATGATGATGTCGACCATCCGCGAGATGACCTGCGCGGAATCCTCGACGGGCTCGCCGCGGCCGAGCTGCGTGTCGCGCGTGCTCATGAACACGGCGTGGCCGCCGAGCTGGAAGATCCCGGCCTCGAACGACAGGCGCGTGCGCGTCGAGCTCTTCTCGAAGATCATCGCGAGCGTGCGGTCGTGCAGCGGGTGATAGGTCTCGTAGTTCTTGAACTTGCGCTTCAGGATACCCGTGCGTTCGAGCACGTACTCGTAGTCTTCCAGCGAGAAATCCTTGAACTGCAGGTAGTGACGAATGGTTTTGGCGGTCATGAAACGAAATACGGCGGGTCTCACCCGGCAGCGAGGCCGGACGGCGCCGCCGTCGGGTGTGGATAACTCAAAGCAGCATAAAGGATTTTCCGTGCTTTGACGAGCCGCGACGCGACGCGGGGCAGCGTCGCCGCGCGTGGCCGGCGGTGCGGGTAGACGGGCGTCGGGACGACGCGCGATGGCGCGCTGCGGTATAATCCAAAAGTTTTCTCCAGCCCGGCAGGCAAGGCTTTTCGCGCTCTGCCGGACACAAGCCGTGCGCTGCACAAATCCGGTGCAGTCCACCGGCGGCGCACATCGACGCCCCGTTTTCGGGATATCGGAACGCTTGTGCCGCTTGCCACTCCAGCTTTGTGTTCGCGTATCCAGGCGCCGTTGCCTGGGGCATCGCCGGGCCGTCACTTGGGTAACCACATGGCTGAAACCCCTCCGACCGAATTCTTCATCCAGGGCATCACGAAAGACGGGAAAAAGTTTCGCCCGAGCGACTGGTCGGAACGTCTGGCCGGTGTGATGGCCTGCTTCGGGCCGGGGGCGAGCGGGCCGAATGCGCGTCTCAAGTATTCGCTGTACGTGCGCCCGACGATGCTCGGCGACCTGAAATGCGTGATCCTCGATTCGCGGTTGCGCGACATCGAGCCGATGGCTTTCGATTTCGTGCTGAATTTCGCGAAGGACAACAACCTCGTCGTGACCGAGGCGTGCGAACTGCCGGACTACGGCGCGAAGAAGTGAGTGTGATGCCGGCGGGCGAGGGCGCGAGCTGCGCCAGCCCGGGCAAATCCTGCCGCCGCCCGATGCGCCGGCGGCAGGCAACAAAAAAGCCCGCCTAGGCGGGCTTTTTCGTGATCGCAGGAAACAGGAGCGCCCGCTCGCGCGGGCGCACCGGATTTACGCTGCTGCCTGCAGACCCTTGACGGCTGCGGCCAGGCGGCTCTTGCTGCGAGCGGCCTTGTTCTTGTGAACGATCTTCTTGTCGGCGATCGTGTCGATCGTCTTCACGGCAGCCTTGAACAGCTCGGCAGCCTTTGCCTGGTCGCCGGCTTCAACAGCCTTGCGAACCGACTTGATCGCGGTACGGAATTTCGAGCGCAGCGCCGAGTTGTGCGAGTTTGCCTTCGCGGCCTGGCGGGCGCGCTTGCGTGCTTGTGCGGAGTTAGCCATGACGGTTCCTTATCCTGTCCTGTTTCCAGAGCTTGGAGCCTGACGGCCAAGCGCTGCTTTTCGATCCGTCCCCTGAGAACGATTGCCCAGGGACGCATAAAAAACGGTGATTTTAACCGAGGCCGGGACATGAAAACGGCAGTTGCCGTGCATGTACGAGCCCAGAAACCGGCGATTATAGCAACAAAATCAAGCGAGCGGCAAGTTCGACGTAACGCTCGCCGGGCGGGCCGCGGGCGGCGGCCGTGCTTTTCGGCATCGGCGATGGCCGGGTCGCGCAACGTCCGTATAATAAGCGCCCCATGAATCTATTCCGAGCCCTGCTGACGGTCAGCGGCTTCACGCTGCTGTCGCGCGTGACCGGACTGGCCCGCGAGACGCTGATCGCCCGTGCGTTCGGCGCCAGTCAATACACCGACGCGTTCTACGTCGCCTTCCGTATTCCGAACCTGCTGCGCCGCCTGTCCGCCGAAGGCGCGTTCTCGCAGGCGTTCGTGCCGATCCTCGCCGAGTTCAAGAACCAGCAGGGGCACGATGCGACGAAGGCGCTCGTCGACGCGATGTCCACCGTGCTCGCGTGGGCGCTGGCCGTGCTGTCGGTCGTCGGCATCGCCGGCGCGTCGTGGGTCGTGTTCGCGGTCGCGTCCGGCCTGCACGGCGACGGCCAGGCGTTCCCGCTCGCGGTCACGATGACGCGGATCATGTTCCCGTACATCGTGTTCATTTCGCTGACGACGCTCGCGTCGGGCGTGCTGAACACGTACAAGAGCTTCTCGCTGCCCGCGTTCGCGCCGGTGCTGCTCAACGTCGCGTTCATCGCCGCGGCCGTGTTCGTCGCGCCGCACCTGAAGGTGCCGGTCTACGCGCTCGCGTGGGCCGTCATCGTCGGCGGTGTGCTGCAGTTTCTCGTGCAGTTGCCGGGCCTGAAGAAGATCGACATGGTGCCGCTGATCGGCGTCAACCCGCTGCGCGCGCTGCGTCATCCGGGCGTGAAGCGCGTGCTGGCGAAGATGGTGCCCGCGACGTTCGCGGTGTCCGTCGCGCAATTGTCGCTGATCATCAACACCAACATCGCGTCGCGGCTCGGGCAGGGCGCCGTGTCGTGGATCAATTATGCCGACCGCCTGATGGAATTCCCGACCGCGCTGCTCGGCGTCGCGCTCGGCACGATCCTGCTGCCGAGCCTGTCGAAGGCGCACGTCGACGCCGATTCGCACGAATATTCGGCGCTGCTCGACTGGGGGCTGCGCGTCACGTTCCTGCTCGCGGCGCCGAGTGCGCTCGCGCTGTTCTTCTTCGCGACGCCGCTCACCGCGACGCTGTTCAACTACGGCAAGTTCGACGCGCATACCGTCACGATGGTCGCGCGCGCGCTCGCGACCTACGGAATCGGCCTCGTCGGCATCATCCTGATCAAGATCCTCGCGCCGGGCTTCTATGCGAAGCAGGACATCAAGACGCCCGTGAAGATCGCGGTCGGCGTGCTGATCGTCACGCAACTCTCGAACTACGTGTTCGTGCCGCTGATCGGCCACGCGGGCCTCACGCTGAGCATCGGCGTCGGCGCGTGCCTGAATTCGCTGCTGCTGTTCCTCGGGCTGCGCAAGCGCGGCATCTACCAGCCGTCGCCGGGCTGGCTGCGCTTCTTCGTGCAGCTCGTCGGCGCGGCGCTCGTGCTCGCGGGCCTGATGCACTGGTGCGCGATCAGTTTCGACTGGACGGGCATGCGCGCGCAGCCGCTCGATCGCATCGCGCTGATGGCTGCGTGCCTCGTGCTGTTTGCTGCACTATATTTCGGTATGTTGTGGGTGATGGGCTTCAAATACGCTTACTTCAGAAGGCGCGCCAAGTGACGACCGCAATGACCCGCGTCCTCGACTACTTCAGCACGCTCGTGGCGGACGACGACAGTCTGCCCGTCACGGAAGCCGCGCTGTCGCTGGCGCAGGACGCGTATCCCGACCTCGACCTGCAAGGCACGCTGGCCGAACTCGACATGCTGGCGGCGCGGCTGCGCCGGCGGCTCGCCGACGATGCGGACCTGAAGGGCCGCGTCGCCGCGCTGAACGACTTCTTCTTCCGCGAGCTCGGCTTCGCGTGCAATCACAACGATTACTACGACCCCGATAACAGCCACCTGAATGCCGTGCTGAAACGGCGGCGCGGGATTCCGATCTCGCTGTCGGTGCTGTATCTGGAGCTCGCCGAGCAGATCGGCGTGCCGGCGCGCGGCGTATCGTTTCCCGGCCATTTCCTGCTGCGCGTGACGCTGCCGGACGGCGACCTGATCATCGATCCGACCAACGGCCATTCGCTGTCCGAGGCCGAGATGGTCGAGATGCTGGAGCCGTACGTCGCGCGCGCGGCCGGCGCCGTCGACAGCGCGTTGCGCGCACTGCTGCAGCCCGCGACGAGCCGCGAGATCATCGCGCGGATGCTGCGCAACCTGAAGACGATCTATCTGCAGACGGAACGCTGGCAGCGGCTGCTCGCGGTGCAGCAGCGGCTCGTGATCCTGTTGCCCGAGCAGCTCGACGAGGTGCGCGACCGCGGCTTCGCGTATGCGCGGCTCGACTACCTGCGTCCCGCGCTCGAGGATCTCGAGCAGTATCTCGGCGAGCGTCCGGAGGCGGAAGACGCGACCGTCGTCGAGTCGCAGGTCAGCGAATTGCGGCAGCGGATGCAGCGCGACGGCGAGGATTGAGCGACCACCGCACCGGCTCCGGTACGCGACAATGACGCCCGCACCGCGGGCGTTTTTCTTGCGCGCGTGCGTTGACTTCGGCTGCATCCGGATCACACCGTCGACGCGAATCACTTCGCCGCCGAGCATCGGATTCGTGCGGTGGCGACACGCGCCCGGTCGTGCAAATCGCGCGCAGGCAAAAAAAAGCCGCCCGGAACGGGCGGCCTGCCAGTGCGCGACGCGCGGCTTACTTCAGTGCGTCAAACGCGCGCTCGCGGATTTCGTCGACGGTGCCGAGGCCCGAGATCTTGCGATACTGCGGCGCCTTCAGACCGTTTTCCTCGCCGCGCTGCGCCCAGTCGCCGTAGTACGTGATCAGCGGCTTGGTCTGCGCTTCGTACACTTCGAGACGCTTCTTGACCGTTTCTTCCTTGTCGTCGTCGCGCTGGATCAGCGGTTCGCCCGTCACGTCGTCGAGACCTTCGACCTTCGGCGGATTGAACTTGACGTGATACGTGCGGCCCGATGCCGGGTGCGTGCGGCGGCCGCTCATGCGCTCGACGATTTCCGAGAACGGGACGTCGATCTCGAGCACGTAGTCGATCGCGACGCCGGCTTCCTTCATCGCGTCAGCCTGCGCGATCGTGCGCGGGAAACCGTCGAACAGATAGCCGTTCGCGCAGTCGGGTTCCATCAGGCGCTCCTTCACGAGGCCGATGATCAGCGCGTCCGGCACGAGCTTGCCGGCGTCCATGTAGCCCTTCGCCTCGACGCCGAGCGGCGTGCCGGCCTTAACGGCCGCGCGCAGCATGTCGCCCGTCGAGATTTGCGGGATGCCGAATTTTTCCTTGATGAAGTTTGCCTGGGTGCCCTTTCCCGCGCCGGGCGCGCCCAACAGGATCAAACGCATGGTGATATCTCCAAGTATGTAGATTCGTGTGGCGAGACACAAACGTGCCGGCGACAGTGGGCGCGGGGCTTGCACGGCGCGTGGCGGACCGGTCTGATGCGGCGCGTCGGTTCGAGCGACGCGCGGCTGCCGGCGGAGCCACGGGCGGGTCAAGCGAGGACGCGCTGGTCGCGGACGGCTCGCACAATCGCCTGATTATGCCATGGGTTATTTTGAACCCGGCCGAAAAAGGGCCTGCACGCGCGCGAGATCGGCCGGCGTATCGATGCCGGCTTCGGGCGCGGATTCGGTGATCAGCACCGCGATGCGCTCGCCGTGCCACAGCGCGCGCAGCTGTTCGAGCTGCTCGGCCTGCTCGATCGGCGCCTGCGCGAGCGACGGATAGGTGCGCAGGAAACGCGCGCGATATGCATAGAGGCCGATGTGCCGGTAGACCGGGAAAGCCGGCGCCGGCATGGCCGCGACGTCGGGCCAGTGCGGCTGATATGCGTCGCGGCTCCACGGAATCGGCGCGCGCGAGAAGTACAGCGCGACGCTCTGCGCGTCGAGCGCGACCTTCACGACGTTCGGGTTGAACACGTCGGCCGCGTCGTGGATCGGGTGGGCCGCGGTGGCGATCGCGCACGCCGGATGCGCGGCCAGGTGCGACGCTACGTCGCGGACCAGCGCGGGGTCGATCAGCGGTTCGTCGCCCTGCACGTTGACGACGACGGTGTCGTCGCGCCAGCCGAAAGCCGCCGCGACTTCCGCGAGCCGGTCGGTGCCGGACGGATGATCGGCGCGCGTGAGCACCGCGTCGAAGCCGTGATCGCGCGCCGCGTCGAGCACGCTCTGCGCGTCGGATGCGACGAGCACCTGCTGCGCGCCCGCTTCGCGCGCGCGCTCGGCGACACGCACGACCATCGGCTTGCCGCCGAGATCGGCGAGCGGCTTGTTCGGGAGCCGCGTCGACGCGAGCCGGGCGGGAATGACGGCGATGAAGGGTTGCGGGTGAGTCATCGGGAAGCGCTGAGAAGAACGAGGCGGGCGACGCCGGAAGCCGGTCGCCCGGCGGAGTGCGGCGGCCCGGCCGGGGCCGGGCCGTCGGTGTCGAATCGTCGCGCCGGCGAGCGGCGCGGCGGCTCAGCGGCCGGCTGGGTCGACCGGCGTGCCTTCGACGGTCTGGCGCGCTTCGTCGACGAGCATCACGGGGATGCCGTCGCGGATCGGGTACGCGAGCTTGTCCGCGTTGCAGATCAGCTCCTGCGCGGCGCGGTCGTAGTGGAGCGGGCCTTTGCAGATAGGGCACACAATGATTTCAAGCAGGCGAGCGTCCACGGAGTTTCTCCACAACGAGGGCAATGAGGCGAGGGTCGAGCGCGGCTTCGACGGGGACCACCCACAGTCGGGCGTCGCGCCAGGAAGCGCCCAATTTTACTGCATCCTTCTCGGTGATCAGGATCGCATCGACGGCATCGTCGACGAACGGATTGTCCGCGAACGCGTAATGGTCGGGCAGCGCGCGGGTCGCCGGCGCGAGGCCGGCCGCGCGCAGCGTCGCGAAGAAGCGCTCCGGCGCGCCGATGCCGGCCGCGGCGAGCACGCGTTCGTTCGCGAATTGCGACAGCGGGCGGCGCAGCGCGGGCTGGTCGAGGTGCCACGCGGCGCCCGGCGTCAGCGCGAGTGCGTAGGTGTCGGGCCACGGCGGCAGCGCGCCGCTGTACGGATCGTTGACGAGCGTCGCGTCGCGGTGCCGCGACAGCGGCTCGCGCAGCGGCCCGGCCGGCAGCAGGAAGCCGTTGCCGCCGAGCCGGTGGTCGAACACGACGAGCTCGACGGTGCGCGCGAGGCGGTAGTGTTGCAGGCCGTCGTCGCTGACGATCACGTCGACGTCCGGGTGCGCGGCGCGCAGCGCCTGCGCGGCCGCGACGCGGTCGGGGCACACCCACACGGGCGCGCCGGTGCGGCGCGCGATCAGCAGCGGTTCGTCGCCGGCCGCACCCGCGCGCGACGCCGGCGTGACGGCGGTCGGCGCCTTCACGGTCGCGCCATAGCCGCGCGACACGACGCCAGGCGTGAAGCCGGCCGCGCGCAGCGCGTCGACGAGCGCGATCACGGTCGGCGTCTTGCCGGTGCCGCCGACGGTCACGTTGCCGACCACGACGACCGGCACGCCGACGTCGATCGGCTGCTTCCAGCCTTGCGCGTAAGCAGTGCGCCGCAGCGCCGCGCACAGGCCGAACACGCACGCGAACGGCGTGAGCGCCCACGCGAGCGCGCCGCGCCGCTGCCATTCGCGTGTCAGGCGCGCTTCGAGCCGCGCGAGCGGGCCGCCGGGCGCGCTCATCGGGCCGGGCGCGGCGCGTCGTGCGCCGCGGCGAGGGACGGATTCGTCAAGGCGGATTCTCCGTTGGGCGGCGCGTGCCGCAGGGCCGTGGAAGGCGGCACTCTAGCGCGCCGCACGCCGACGCGGCAAGCGCGACCGGCCGACCCGGCCCGACCCGGCCCGACCCGGCCCGACCCGACCCGGCCCGACCCGGCCGACGGGGCGGGATCGTGCCGGCCTGTGGATAACTCTGTGAAGAACTCCCCGGTCGATGGCCTCAAACGCCCGTCCGGCGGGCATCGAATCGGATGAGAATCATTCTGAAAGGTTTAAAAAATTATAAAAATCAAGGCGTTACGGAGAATCGTCTGGATTTTTTGGCGGTTTCCGCGCGTTTTACGCGGACGAATGTCAGCGTGTGGACACCTTCCACGCGTGGCGGCGAATACGGCGACGCTGGACGCCGCGCGCGTGTCGGACTATCGTGACGCCGCCAGCATTCATCCGACCGCCCATGCTTTCCGATTCTCCTTTTTCCGCACCCGGCGCCACGCGCGGCGGCGACGAAGTGATTCCCGTTTCGGCGCTCAACCGTGCGATTTCGACGATGCTCGAGCGCGCGTTTCCGCTGCTGTGGATTTCCGGCGAAGTATCGAACTTCACGCGCGCCGCGAGCGGCCACTGGTATTTCTCGATCAAGGACCAGCAGGCGCAGATGCGCTGCGTGATGTTCCGCGGCCGTGCGCAATACGCGGAATTCACGCCCCGCGAAGGCGACCGCATCGAGGTGCGCGCGGTCGTCACGATGTACGAGCCGCGCGGCGAAGTGCAGCTCAACGTCGAAGCCGTGCGGCGCACCGGACAGGGGCGCCTGTACGAGGCGTTCCTGCGGCTGAAGGCGCAGCTCGAAGGCGAGGGCCTGTTCGCCCCCGAACGCAAGCGGCCGTTGCCGGCTCATCCGCGCGCGATCGGCATCGTCACGTCGCTGCAGGCCGCCGCGCTGCGCGACGTGCTGACCACGCTCGCCCGGCGCGCGCCGCACATTCCGGTGATCGTCTATCCGGCTCCCGTGCAGGGCGCCGGTTCCGCCGAAAAGCTCGTCGCGGCCGTCGCGACCGCGAATGCGCGGCGCGAGGTCGACGTGCTGCTGGTGTGCCGCGGCGGCGGCTCGATCGAGGATCTGTGGTCGTTCAACGACGAAGCGCTCGCGCGTGCGATCGCGGCGAGCGAGCTGCCGGTCGTGAGCGGCGTCGGGCACGAAACCGATTTCACGATCGCCGATTTCGCGGCCGACCTGCGCGCGCCGACGCCGACCGGCGCGGCCGAACTCGCGAGCCCGCGGCGCGCGCTGCTGCTGCGCGAGGTCGACGAGCGCCAGCGCGCGCTCGCGCGCGGCATGGCGCGCCGGCTCGAACAGCGCGCGCAGCAGCTCGACTGGCTCGCGCGCCGGCTCGTGAGCCCGGCCGAGCGGCTGCAGCGGCAGCGTACGCACGTCGAGCAGCTCGCGGTGCGGCTCGCGTCGGCGGCGTCTCGGCCGGTGCGCGATGCGCGCGCGCGTTTCGCGCTCGCGCAACTACGCTGGCAGCGCGCGCGGCCCGACGCGTCACAGGCGCGCCACGCGCTCGCGGGGTTGTCGCAACGTCTCGCGGTCGCGTTGCAGCGTCGTCACGAACGCGACACTGCGCGTGTGTCGGCCTGTGCCGCACGGCTCGAGGTGCTGAGCCCGCAGCGTACGCTCGAGCGCGGCTATGCGGCGTTGATCGATGCGCAGACGGGCCGCGCGGTACGCGCGCCGAGCGCGCTGAAGCCGCAGCGGCGCCTGACCGTGCATCTCGCCGAAGGCGCGGCCGACGTGTCGCTCGCCGACGTGCAGCCGCGGCTGACCGATACGATCTGACGCAAGCGTCGCGCGCGAGGCGCGAGGATCATCGCAACGCATGCCGCGCGGCCGGGCACGAATGCTGCGCATCGTCCGGTTCGCCCTGCCGGACGTTGCGCCAGCATCGCTTTTCCGCATACCGCGGATAAATGGCCCGTGAGTTTGCGGGGTTATTCGTCCTCGCCTACAATCGGACGCTCGGCAGCATCCAACACAGCCTCCCTACATACTCAACGAAGGAATCGCCATGGCTCATACGCTCCCGCCGCTCCCGTACGCTGAAGACGCACTCGCGCCGACCATCTCGAAAGAGACGATCGAGTACCACTACGGCAAGCACCACCAGGCTTATGTGACGAACCTGAACAATCTGATCCCGGGCACGGAATTCGAAAACCTGCCGCTGGAAGAGATCATCAAGAAGTCGTCGGGCGGCATCTTCAACAACGCCGCGCAAATCTGGAACCACACGTTCTTCTGGAACAGCCTGTCGCCGAACGGCGGCGGCGCACCGTCGGGCGCGCTGGGCGACGCGATCAACGCGAAGTGGGGTTCGTACGACGCATTCAAGGAAGCGTTCACGAAGGCCGCGGTCGGCACGTTCGGTTCGGGCTGGGCATGGCTCGTGAAGAAGGCCGACGGTTCGCTCGACATCGTGTCGACCAGCAACGCCGCCACGCCGCTGACGACCGCCGACAAGCCGCTGCTGACGATCGACGTGTGGGAACACGCGTACTACATCGACTACCGCAACGCGCGTCCGAAGTTCGTCGAAGCGTTCTGGAACATCGTGAACTGGGACTTCGCAGCGAAGAACTTCGCGTAAGTCCGGCGCCTGCGCGCCGTCACGGCGCGCGGCATCGAACAAGGCCCTCGGAGCCTCGGTTTCGAGGGCTTTTTGTTTTTGTCCCGCCCCGAACGTGTCGCGCCGGCCGGCTCAACCGGCCATGCCGAGCAGCCAGCCGAGCGCCGCGCTCGCGATCACGACGGCCCAGGGCGGCACGCGCCAGAACACCAGCGCGACGAACGCGACCAGCGCGGCGGCCAGGTCGCGCGGCGCGACGATCGTGTCGGTCCAGACCGGGTGATAGAGCGCGGCGAGCAGCAGCCCGACGACGGCCGCGTTCACGCCGGCGAGCGCTGCCTGCATGCGCGCGCTGCGGCGCAGGCGTTCCCAGAACGGCGCGGTGCCGGCGATGAGCAGGAACGACGGCGCGAAGATCGACACGAGTGCGATCGTGCCGCCGAGCCAGCCATTCGGCGCGTCGCGCAGCGACGCACCGAGAAATGCCGAGAACGTGAACAGCGGCCCCGGCACGGCCTGCGCGACGCCATACCCGGCGAGAAACGCCGAATCGCCGACCCAGCCCGGCGCGACCACGGCCGCCTGCAGCAGCGGCAGCACCACATGGCCGCCGCCGAACACGAGCGCGCCCGTGCGGAAGAACGCATCGACGACGGCCAGCGTATCGGAGCGCAGCGCGCGGGCCGCGAACGGCAGTGCGGCGAGCAGCGCCGCGAACAGTGCGAGCCACAGCACGCCTGCGCGCGGCGACACGTGCAGCGGCAACGGTTCGTGCGCATCGCGTGCCGGCTGCGGCAGCACCGCGAGACCGGCGGCCGCGGCCACCGCGATCACCGCGACCTGCGTCCACGCGGCCGGCGCGAGCAGCGCCACGCACGCGGCCGCGGCCATCAGCGTGACGCGCCGCGCATCGGGGCACAGCGTACGCGCCATGCCCCACACGGCTTGCGCGATCACCGCGACCGATACGATGCGCAGCCCGTGCAGCGCGCCGGCTTCGATCGGCGCGCCTGTCGCGTGAACGCCGAGCGCGAACAGCATCATCAGCAGCGCCGACGGCAGCGTGAAGCCGAGCCACGCGGCGAACATGCCGGCATAGCCGGCACGCGCGAGACCGATCGCCATCCCGACCTGGCTGCTCGCCGGCCCGGGCAGGAACTGACACAGCCCGACGAGATCGGCATAGGTGCGCTCGGTGAGCCAGCCGCGCCGCGTGACGAATTCCGCGCGAAAGTAGCCGAGATGCGCGACCGGCCCGCCGAACGACGTGAGGCCTAGCCGCAGGAACGCGATGAATACGGGCCACGGATGACGGGCGGGGGCGGGGACGGTCGACGTGTTCAAGGCGATGCGCGCGGTGGACGGAAACGAGCCGCCACGATAGCGCAACTCGGCCGCCGCGGGCAGCGCGTCGCGGCCGATACAGGCTGATAGGGGCCGATAGAGGCCGTGGCGCGCCGTTCAGTACGCGCCGTCGCCGAGCCCGCTCGCGCGGCGCAACGCGTCGACGTCCACGAGCTCGATCTCGCCGACGTGCAGCCGCACGACGCCATCGGCCTGCAGCGCCTTCAGCAACTGGTTGGTCGTCTGCCGCGTCAGCGACAGCATCGACGCGAGCATTTCCTGCGACAGCCGGATGTGCGTGCGCCCGGCGCTGATGCCGCCGTAGCCTTCGGCGATCATCAGCAGCCGCGCGGCAAGCCGCTGCGCGGCCGGCATCACGCTTATCGATTCGACCGTCAGGAAGCTCAGGCGCAGCTTTTGCGCCATCAGCAGCGCGAACTGCCGCCAGTATTGCGGCGTCGTATCGAGGATCGCGAGCAGCGCGGCCTGCGGTACGTGCAGCAGCAGCGTGTCGTCGAGCGCGATGGCGTCGTGCGTGCGCGGACGGCCGTCGAACAACGCGATCTCGCCGAACCAGGTGACGGGCTCCGCCACCGTCAGCAGCGCTTCCTTGCCCTGCGGATCGACCGCGCCTATCGTGAGTGAACCGGCCAGCACCGCGTACAGCCCGCACGGCGGGTCGCCGCGCCGGAACAGCGCCTGGCCGGACGGCAGATGGCGCGGCGTCGCGCGGGCGATCAGCTCCGCGCGCAGCGCGGGCGGCAGCGCGGCGAACCACGGGTTCGCTTCGATCTGCGGCAGGTACGGGGCGAGCGAGGAAGGCATGGGCGCGCGATGTCGGGTAGCTGACAGCGGTTCTCGGGCGTGATGCGCATCATAGCGCTCAATAACCGATCAGGAGACGCCATGAAGACCCTCGAAGACTATCTTTCCCAGTATGCGGCCTACCATCGCGACGCGCGCAACATCGCGACGCATCTGGTCGGCATCCCGATGATCGTGTTCGCGATCGCGGTGCTGCTGTCGCGGCCGGCGCTCGGGACGCCGGCCGGCATCGCGCTGTCGCCCGCACTGCTGCTCGCCGTCGCGTCCGCGGCGTTTTACCTGCGTCTCGACCTGCGGTTCGGGATCGTGATGGCCGTGCTGTTCGCGCTCGCCCTGTGGGCCGCGCAGTCGCTGGCGCTGAGGCCGACCGCGCAATGGCTCGCGATCGGCATCGGCGCGTTCGTCGTCGGCTGGATCGTGCAGTTCGTCGGGCACTGGTTCGAAGGCCGCAAGCCCGCGTTCGTCGACGATCTGACCGGCCTGATCGTCGGGCCGCTGTTCGTCGTCGCCGAGGTCGCGTTCTTCGCGGGGCTGCGCGGCGACGTGCGCCGCGAAGTCGAGCGGCGCGCGGGCCCCGTGCACGGCGGCGCGCATTCACCTGTCTGATGCGCCGGCCGGGCCGGTCCGCCTGTTCGGCGCGGGCGCTTCGGTGCGCCGGCGCCGGTCAATGCGCGACTGTGCGCGCTCGTTCACGACGCGGCAAGCGCGGCGGCGCGTCAGGCGTCGCGTGCGGCGCGCGTGCAGGCCGCGCAGGCCGGCGTCGCACCATCCGCCGTCGGCGCAGGCCGTACGCAACGGCTAAGATGCGGAGTGCGTCATACGACGCCTTTGCGGAGCAATCGCCATGGTGGATCGCCCGACCCTCGATGCCTACGACGCCCATGCCGCGCAATACGCGCAGGACTGGCTCGACCAGGCTGCGCCCGACGACATGTACGCACTGCTCGAACAGTATTTCTCGCCGGGGCTGACCGCCGACGTCGGCTGCGGCGCGGGGCGCGATACGGCGTGGCTCGCGTCGCGCGGCTTCGACGTGCGCGGCTACGACGCGAGCGCCGCGCTGCTCGACGAGGCGCGGCGGCGCCATCGGGATCTGATTTTCGAGCGGGCCGCGCTCCCGGCGCTGGCCGGCGTACCGTCCGGCGCGTTTCGCAACGTACTGTGCGAAACGGTGGTCATGCATCTCGAACAGGCGGACGCGGCGGCGGCCGCCGCGCGGCTGGCCGATCTGCTGATGCCGGGCGGCACGTTGTACCTGAGCTGGCGGGTGGCCGGAAACGGCGTGCTGCGCGACGAGCGCGGCCGCCTCTATACGCCGCTCGATTCGGCGCGGATGCATGCGGCGCTCCGCGCCGGCGTGCACGTGATCGACGAGCACGAGATCGTCAGCGCATCGTCCGGCAAGCGCGTGCACCGGTTGATCGTGCGCAGGGCGGGCGGCGACGCGTGAGCGCGCCGCGCCGGCGCACTTGGCACTTACTCGCGGCTGAGCGCCGCTTCCCAGTTGATGTCGACGCAGAGCACCTGCATGCCCGTCGCGGCCGGTGCGGCGATCGACGCGGTCACGCACAGGTGCGCCTCGTTGATCGACAGGTAGGGCGGCGTCAGATGCACGCCGCCCGGCGCGCGCATCGCGTCGATGAAGTACGGGCGGCGTTCCCAGCTCGCGCCTTCGGAATGCAGCAGCGGCCGGAAGCGCTTCGCGCGTTGCGACACGCTGCCGCGCGCGAGCACGTTGTCGCCGATCTGGCGGCCCGACGCGTCGAGCAGGAAGCAGCGTGCGGTCTCGGGCAGCCCGAGCACCGCGGCCGCCGCATCGGTGAGCGATTCGCCCGCGCCGAGCTTGCGGCTCGCTTCCTCGAGCGCGGCGACGTACGGCGCGAGCCGTTCCGCCTGCGTGCGCTCGCGCTGCGCGACGCGCAGCCGCAGCGCGGCCGACAGCGTATCCATGCAGCCCGCGGCGGCCTGCGGCTGCACGGGGTCGACGCTCGGCCCCGCGAAGTACTGGCCCTGCACGAAATCGACGTCGCATTCGAGCGCGATCAGCGCGTCGCGTTCGGTCGCGAGCCCACCCATCAGCACGAGCTGGCCGGATTCGTGCAGCAGCGACACGAGCCCCGGCAGCACGCGTTCGAGATGCGAGTGCTCGCTCGCCTGCGCGAGGATGCCGCGGTCGAGCGTGACGATGTCGGGATGCAGGTGCCACACGCGATCGATGTTCGAATGCTTCGCGCCGAATCCGACGAGCGCGATCAGGAAGCCGGCCTTGCGCAGCCCGTCGATGATCGCCGCATAGCGCGGCGTCTCGCCGCCGGCCTGTTCGGGCACCTCGAGCACCACGCGGTGCGGCGGCAGCCCGAGCGCCTTCAGGTTCGCGAGCAGCGCGTCGCCGTACACGGTGTCCATCAGCGCGGCCGGATGCAGGCTCAGGAAGAGCCACTCGTCGTGGCTGTCGAACGCGTGGAAGTTACCGAGATGCAACGATTCGGCGAGCCGGCCGAGCTCGAGCAGGTCGCCGCGCCGTGCCGCCTGCGTGAACACCTCGTGCGACGCCACCTGACGGTTTTCCTCGTCGTGCGCGCGCAGCGACGCGTGATAGCCGATCGCGCGCCGGTGCGACACCGAGAAAACGGGCTGAAACACGCTGAACACGGTGTAGCCGCCGTACAGCACGGTGCGCCGGTTCCCGTCGTCGCCGGCGACCGGGCGGGGCGGCTGAAAGCCGGGGGGATCGATTTCGATCATGCTCATGATGTCGGCCGAAGGAAGGCTGCCAGTTTACCTACAGAATAGGCCAGCAAGAAGCATGCACGGCGGCATGGCGCCGTGTACGGCCGCCCGGCGCGGCCGGTACGCGGGCGGCCGGGTCGCGTTGCACCGCGATGGTGCGCGCCGGCCCGATTCGGCGCGCGCCGCGCGTCACGCGCGCTCGGACGGGTCGGTCTTGCGCGCCGGGCCGCGGATCTCGGGCGCGAGCTGCGCGAAGATCCACGCGGACGCGGCCGTGATGATCCCGACGCAGATGAACGTCGCGTGGAACGCCGGCAGCGTGTTGCTCGGCGTCACGGTGCGCAGCATGCCGGTGAACGTCGCCAGCAGCGCGCCGGCGACCGTGACGCCAAGGCTCATCGACAGCATCTGCACGAGCGAGAACAGGCTGTTGCCGCTGCTCGCGCCGCCGGTGCCGAGATCCTTCAGCGTCAGCGTGTTCATCGCGGTGAACTGCATCGAGTTGAAGCCGCCGAACAGCGCGAGATGCACGACCTTCACCCACACCGGCACCGTGTCGCGCATCAGCGCGAAGCTCGCCATCATCACGCCGACCATGATCGTGTTCGCGAGCAGCACCTTGCGATAGCCGTGCTGCGTGATCAGGCGCGTGATGATCCGCTTCGAGAACATGCCGGCCGCCGCGACCGGCAGCATCATCAGCCCGGCCTCGAATGCCGAGTAGCCGAGGCTCACCTGCAGCAGCAGCGGGATCAGGTACGGCATCGCGCCGCTGCCGATCCGCGCGAACAGGTTGCCGAGCAGCCCGACGCTGAACGTGTGGATCTTGAACAGCTCGAGCGAGAAGATCGGCTGCGGCGCGCGCACCGCGTACAGCCCGTACGCGACGAAGCACGCGAGGCTCAGGACCAGCAGCACCAGCACGGCCGCGTGCTGCATGCCGAGATCGGCGAGCCCGTCGAGCGACAGCGAGATCGCGACCATGCCGATCGTCAGCAGCAGATAGCCCTTCAGGTCGAAGCGGCCGGCGGCCGGGTTGCGCGAATCGGGCATCGAATAGAAGGTCGCGATGCAGCCCGCGACGCCGACCGGCACGTTGATCAGGAAAATCCAGTGCCACGACGCGATCTTCACGAGCCAGCCGCCGAGCGTCGGCCCGATCAGCGGGCCGATCAGGCCCGGAATCGCGACGAACGACAGCGCGGGCAGGTAGCGCTCGGCCGGAAACGTGCGCAGCACCGCGAGCCGCCCGACCGGCAGCAGCATCGCGCCGCCGACGCCCTGCACGACGCGGAACGCGACGAGCTGCGTCAGCGTATGCGCGTTCGCGCACAGCAGCGAGCCGAGCGAGAACACCAGGATCGCGCTGAAGAACACGCGTCGCGTGCCGAACGTGTCGGCGAGCCAGCCCGACACGGGGATCATCACCGCCATCGTCAGCGAGTACGCGATCACGACCGATTGCATCCGCAGCGGCGATTCGCCGAGGCTCGCGGCCATCGACGGCAGCGCCGTGTTGACGATCGTCGCGTCGAGCGTCTGCATGAAGAAGCCCGTCGCAACGAGCCAGAGCATCACGGTGAGGTTTTTTTCGCCGGGAGCGGCGGCGGGCGGGCGTTGGAACATGAGGGCGGGGTGGTGGCGCGGGACAGCCGACATTGTAGGGAAAGCCGCCGCGCCGTGCAGGTTCGGGGCGATATGTGATGCGGCCCGACTCGACCTCGGCCGGCCGCGCCACGGGAAGCCTGTCCCCGTCGGGCGGCCAGTACAGTTCAGCCGAAAGCGTCCGCGGCCGTATCTGTCCGTGTGCCGCCTCCGTCCGAAATACTGGTGTCGTCGAACCCGTGCGACCAGGAGGCTGCCATGCGCGAACTGCGACTTTACGTGATGGACGGCGACGAGCCGGCCGGCCGGTGGCGGATCGTCGATCTCACGCTGCTCGAAGTGGCCGAAGGCGACGTGTGGGTGACCGTCGAGGGCCGGCCCGACGATCACTGGTTGGGTGCGGGCGCATCGCTGACGTTGCTGCCCGGCATGCGCGCGTGGGTCGGCGCCGGGCCGCGCGGCGCGACGTTCGCGTTCGGCCCGCTCGCGGCGCCGGCCGTGCGCTCGACGTCCGCGTGGTGGCGTCCGTTCGCCGCGTGGCGTCACGGCCGGCGTCACACGGCCGCGTCGCTGCCGACGTAGCGTGCGCGTGGCCGGATCAGCTTTCCGTCCGCGTACTGTTCGAGCGCGTGCGCGATCCAGCCGGCCGTGCGGCCGGCCGCGAACAGCGTGAACGCCGCGCCGTCGGGCAGTGCGAGCGTGCGCTCCAGCACTGCGAGCGCGAAATCGATCGCCGGCCGCAGGCCCGTCGCCGCTTCGACGCGCGCGGCGAGCGCGCGCGCCACGCGCAGCGCCGGCCGCTCGGGCGCCGCCGCGTGCAGCGCATCGAGCAGCGCCCGGGCGCGCGGATCGCCGTCGGGGTATAGCGGGTGCGCGAAGCCGGACAGGGCCGTGCGGCCGCCGTCCGCGCGTTCGTCGTGCGCGAGCCGCAGCGCGAGGTAGCGATCGAGATCGGCGGCGCGGGCCGCTTCGTCGAGCAGCGTGCCCGCGCGGAACGTCTCGCCGCCGTGACGCGGCCCCGACAGCGCCGCGAGCCCGCCGGAGATCGCGCCGAACAGATGGGTGCCGGTCGACGCGATGCAGCGCACCGCGAAAGTCGACGGATTCAGTTCGTGATCGGCGCACAGCACGAGCGCGCGCCGCAGCAGGTCGGCTTCGGCGCGCCGTCGCACGCGCCACGCGGCCGCGAGCTGCCGGTGCACGGGCGCGTCGCCCGGCGCGATGCCGGCGAGCGCGGCCGTCGCGACGCGCAGCAGCAACGCGGCGGAATCGAGCTGTGCATCGCGCCCCTGCGCCCACAGGCGCGGCAGCGATGCAGCCGCGGCCGGCAGCAGCACCAGCGCGCGTTCGAGCGGCGCGAGCGGCGCCCAGCGATGGGCCCAGTCGCGCCACTGCGCCGCGTCGAAACCGGTCGATGCGAGCGACGCGGCGGCCAGCCGCGCGGGCGGACAATCCCACAGCCGCGCGGCCGTTTCCTCGAGTGTTGCCGTATCGGCTAGCGCGATCGCATCCGCGCCGCGATAGCGCAGGCGGCCGTCGGCGATCTGCGTGATCCGCGATTCCAGGACCGGCACGCCCCAGTCGAGCGAACGTTCGGCGACACCGCCCGCGCGCTTCGCGTCGGCGCGGCGGCGCGCGAGCAGGCGCACTTCGTCGGCGTCGTAGCGGCGGCGCTTGGTCGCGCCGTCGGGCAGCGAGCGCAGCAGGCCGCGGCTCACGTATGCATAGAGGGTGCTCACGCTGACGCCGAGCATGCCGGCGGCTTCCTGCGCACTGAGGGACGTCATGCCGGTTGCTCCTGTCGCCGCGCATGAAGCGCGGAACCGCTACAACTATTCGTTATGTATTGATTCGCGCAATCAAGATTGATCGCGCCTGTCGCGAATTCTAGACTCGATTCCGTCTCCTCAACGGTATCTCCTTCACCATGACACCCGAATCCGCATTGGCGCATCTTTGGCAACTCGCACACGGCGAGCGCGACGCGCTGGCTCGCACGACCGTGACCGGGCAGGACCCGACGTTGCCGTCGACGTTTCATGTGGGCACGCTTGCCGCCGCGACGATCGCCGCGGCGGCGCTCGCGGCAGCCGAATGCCATCGGTTGCGCACGGGCGTGGCGCAATCGGTCGACGTGTCGGTGCGCGACGCGCTCGTGGCGTTTCGCAGCGAACGCTACCTGCGCGTGGACGACGGGCCGCCGCCCGAGTTGCGTCATCCCGTCACCGGCTTCTTCGAGACGGGCGACGGACGCTGGATTCAGCTGCACGCGAATTTCCCGCATCACCTGCACGGCATTCTCGACGTGCTCGGCTGCGGCCCGCAGCCGGCCGACGTCGCCGCGGCGATTCGCACGTGGGACGGCGCGGCGCTCGATACCGCGCTGGCCGACGCCGGCCTGTGCGCGGCATTGATCAGAATGCCTGACGAATGGGCGGCGCACGAGCAGGCGCGCGCGATCGCGTCGCTGCCGCTGTTCGAGATCGAGCGGATCGGTGACGCGCCGCCCGAGCCGATCGGCCGCGGCGAGGGCGGCCGGCCGCTGGCCGGCGTGCGCGTGCTCGATCTCACGCGCATCATCGCGGGGCCGGTCGCGGGCCGCACGCTGGCGTCGCATGGCGCGCAGACGCTGCTCGTCAACGGCCCGCACCTGCCGAACATCGCGCCGCTCGTGATCGACAACGGACGCGGCAAGCGCTCGACGTGGATCGATCTGCGCGACGCGGCAGGCGTCGATACGCTGCACGCGCTGGCGCGCGAGACGGACGTGTTTCTGCAGTCGTACCGGCCCGGCGCGCTCGCCGCGCGCGGGTTCGCGCCGCGGGCGCTGGCCGAGCGGCGGCCCGGCATCGTCTACGTGTCGGTGTCGGCGTACGGGCACGCCGGGCCGTGGGCGAAGCGGCGCGGGTTCGACAGCCTCGTGCAGTCGGCGAGCGGAATCGCATGGCACGAGCAGCAGGCCGCGCAGGCGAGCGGGCCGCGCCATCTGCCATGCCAGGCGCTCGACCATGCAACGGGGTATCTCGCGGCGTTCGGCGCGATGATCGCGCTCGCCCGGCGGGCGCGCGAAGGGGGAAGCTGGCACGTGCGGACGTCGCTCGCGCAGACGGGGCGCTGGCTGCAGTCGTTCGGCGCCGTGCCGGGCGGGCTGCACGCGCCCGATCTCGCGCTGGCCGACGTGCGCGACCGGATCGAGCGCGTCGCGTCGCCGTTCGGCGTGCTCGACACCGTGCGGCCGGCCGAGCGGTTGTCGGCGACGCCGCCGTCGTTCGCGCGTCCGCCCGTGCCGCTCGGCACCGACGACGCGCGCTGGTTGTGAGCGCCGGCGCCTCGCCTCGCGTTACTTGCGCAGCTCGACGACGAAATCGTAGTAGTCGTTTCGGCAGTAGGTATCGGTCAGTTCGATCGCGCGCTGGTCGGACGTATAGCCGATCCGCGTGATCAGCAGCAGGGCGTCGTGCGGGGCGATGCCCATCTGTTCGGCGATCTCGTCGGTTGCGTTGACCGCGCGGAAATGCTGCAGCGCGCGCACGATCGGCGTGCCGCGCGCTTCGAGATAGCTGTACAGGGAGCCGACGATCGCCTGCGGATCGGGAATCAGCGTCGCGGGGAACGTCGAGTTCTCGACGGCCATCACGATGCCGTCGGCCAGGCGCAGACGTTTCAGCCGCGTAACCGATGCGGCCGGCGACAGCCCGAGCTGGATCACTTCGTCGCGGTTGGCCGGCTGGATTTCGCGCGCGAGCCACTGCGAGCTCGGCTTGAAGCCGCGGCGCTCGAGCATTTCGCTGAAGCTCGACAGCCGCGACAGCGGATCCTCGTAGCGCGGCTGGATGAAGTTGCCCGCGCCCTGCGTGCGGCGGATCAAGCCTTGCTCGACGAGCAGCGCGATCGCCTTGCGCGCGGTGATGCGCGACACGCCGAGCGCTTCGGACAACACACGCTCGGAAGGCAGCGCTTCGCCGGCCGTCCAGCGGTTGTCGTGGATTGCATCGCCGAGCTTGCGGGCGAGCTGCAGGTAGAGCGGCGTATCGTTGTCGGGGTCGGGGCGCAGGTCCTGCCAGCGGTCGTCCGTGGGTGCCTTCATACAATGGGTATCGATCAGGTTGCGGCCATTCTAAGTCATCATGCCGTGCCGTTATAGCCGGTTTTTGCCGCGTGACAGGCCCGAGGCGTACCGATTGACTACACTGATGCGTCGTATCCGATGCTTCGGCCGCGGTGCGCGGCCACGAATCCGCAACGAGGAAACGCATGACAGACACGATCGCCACGGTCGTCTTGCCGAACGGCGAGACGATTCCGAAGCTGGGCCTGGGCACCTGGGAAATGGGCGAGCGGCCGGCGCGGCGCGCGGACGAGATCGCCGCGCTGCGCGAGGGCGTCGAACTCGGGATGACGCTGGTCGATACGGCCGAGATGTATGGCGACGGCGCGACCGAGGAACTGGTCGGCGACGCACTCGCGGGCCTGCGCGACGACGTGTTCCTCGTCAGCAAGGTCTATCCGCACCATGCGAGCCGGCGTGGGGTCGTCGCTGCGTGCGACGCGAGCCTCAAGCGCCTGCGAACCGATCGCCTCGACCTGTACCTGCTGCACTGGCGGGGTTCGGTGCCGCTCGAGGAAACGGTCGAGGGTTTCGACGCGTTGCAGCGTGCGGGCAAGATTCGCCACTGGGGCGTGAGCAACTTCGATACGGCCGACATGGCCGAACTCGTCGACGAGGCGGGCGGTGGTGCGTGCGCCACCAACCAGATTCTCTACAACATCGCGCGACGCGGCCCGGAATTCGACCTGCTGCCGTGGCTGGCCGAGCGCCGGATACCGGCGATGGCATACAGTCCGGTCGATCACGGGCGGCTGCCGAAACGCTCGCCGCTCGACGAGATCGCGCGGCTGCGCGGCGTGTCGGTGATGCGCGTCGCGCTGGCATGGGTGCTCGCGCAGCCGGGTGTATTCGCGATTCCGAAGGCGTCGCGAATCGAGCACGTACGCGACAACCGCGCCGCGCTCGATGTCGTGTTGAGCGATGACGAGCGCGTGCAGCTTGACGCGTATTTCCGTCCGCCGCGCAGCAAGCGCGCGCTCGAGATGCTCTGACCCCGGGCAACGCTTGGGGTCAGTGGTTGCCGCCGGGCGATCCGCCGTTGCCGTGACCGCCGCCGTTGCCGCGACCGCCACCGTTGCCGTTGCCGTTGCCGACACCGTTGGCCCCGCCGTTGCCGGCGCCTCCGCTGCCATTGCCGTTACCGTTGCCGCCGCCATTGCCGTGGCCGCCGGTGCCATTGGCGCCGCCGCTCCCGCCGCCGTTACCGTTTCCGCCGCCATTGCCGTGGCCGCCGCCGCCGTTGCCGTGGCCGCCGCCATTGCCATGGCCTCCGCCGCCAGCACCGCCGCCACCAGCACCGCCGCCGCCAGCACCGCCGCCAGCACCGCCGCCAGCACCGCCGCCAGCACCGCCGCCAGCACCGCCACCAGCACCGCCACCAGCACCGCCACCAGCACCGCCGCCGCCGCCACCGCCACCGCCG
>NZ_JAIZRS010000026.1:0-79882 GCF_020419985.1 Burkholderia sp. AU32262 | reverse complement strand
GCTACATCCACTACTACAACCACGAACGCATCAAGCTCAAGTTGAAAGGGCTGAGTCCCGTGCAATACAGGACTCAGCCCTTGGGCGCCTAGCCTTTAACTGTCCAACTTTGCGGGGTCAGTTCACGGCCGGCTGCCCTTTTACCTTGCTTCAAACGATGCCTGGTGCCGGGAAGATGGCTATGCCACGCACCGGCCGGCGGCCAACCGCGGTACCGGGCCCACGCCGACCTGGCCGCAGCGCCACGCGGCGGCGCGCCGTCAACTCGCGGCTTCGCCGTTGCCCGCCTCGCCCTCTTCCACCGGCTTCTTCGGTACGAAGAACCGCGCGGCCAGCAGCCCGATCTCGAACAGCACGATCAGCGGCAGCGCGAGCATCAGTTGCGAGAACACGTCCGGCGGCGTGACGACCGCCGCGACCACGAATGCGCCGACGATCACGTACGGCCGCATCTCCTTCAGCTTCTTCAGGGACAGCACGCCCATCCGGACGAGCAGCACGACGACGATCGGCACCTCGAACGTGACCCCGAAAGCGATGAACATCCCCAGCACGAAGCTCAGGTAGTTGTCGATGTCGGTCGTCATCTCGGCGCCGAGCGGCGCGTTGTAGTGCGCCATCACCCGGAAGATCGTCGGAAACACGAGGAAGTACGCGAACGCCATCCCGCACAGGAACAGGAAGTAGCTGCTGCCGACGAGCGGCGCGACGAGCTTCTTCTCGTGCTGGTACAGCCCCGGCGCGACGAACGCCCAGATCTGGTACAGCACGATCGGCAGCGCGATCACGAGCGCGACGAGCATCGTGACCTTCATCGGCACGAAGAACGAGCCGGTGACGTCGGTGACGATCATCTTGCCGTCTTTCGGCAGGTTGTCCATCAGCGGCCGCGCGAGCAGCTTGAAGATGTCCGGCGCCCAGTAGACGAGCCCGACGAACACGACGATCACGGCCAGCCCCGCGCGAATGATGCGATCGCGAAGCTCGACGAGATGGGAAATGAAGGTTTCTTCCGGGGCGTCGCCCGGGTTCTGCTGGGGGTCGCTCACACCGGCCCTCGGTAGGATTGACGAGCGAGCATGCGCTCGACTCAGAAGAAGCGCGTCGGCCGGCGCAGGCTGGCCGGCTGGTGGCGCGCGACACGCGCGGCGCCCGACTGCACGTGCGTGCGGCGGGTGGTCGCGCGCTTGTACCAGACAGGTGTCGCCGCCTGCTTGATGCGCCAGTTGCGACGCTTCGGCGCAAGCGCGGTCGAACTGCCTCGCCACGACGGCGCCGCGGGCGTGTCGGAACCCGCGGAACCGACGGAACCGGCGTCGCCGGACGCCCCGTCAAGACCGCCGACCGCGGAATGCCACGTGTCGTTCAGTTCCTTCTCGTGCTCGCGCAGGTTGTCGTGAATCGTCGTCTCGACATTGCGCGCGGCCGATTCGAAATCGGTCTTCATCGTCCGCAGCGCGTCGAGTTCGATTTCGCGCGAGACCTCGGCCTTCACGTCGTTGATGTACCGCTGCGCGCGGCCGAACAGCGCGCCTGCCGTACGCGCGACGCGCGGCAGGCGCTCGGGGCCGAGCACCACGAGCGCGACGACGCCGATCAGCGCCATCTTCGAAAGACCGAGATCCAGCATCGAGAATGCCTGTCAGCGTGCCGGCGTTACGCCTTGTTCGAATCGGAACGCGTCGTTTCCTTCGCGTTGACGTCGACCGCGCCCGAACGCGGCAGCTGCTGCGCATCCGCCGGCGTTTCGCCTTCCTTCATGCCGTCCTTGAAACCCTTGACGGCGCTGCCGAGGTCGTTGCCGATGTTGCGCAGCTTCTTCGTCCCGAAAACCAGCGCGACGATCAGCAGCACGATCAGCCAGTGCCAAATGCTCAATCCACCCATGATGAAACCTCTCCTCAACCACGCCGCCATGCGGCGCAAATCGCCGGCGACGCGCCGGCTTCGACTATCGGATGCGGGGAAACGCCCCGCGTCGTCAACCCATTCGCTGCCACGGGCGCGGGCCGGCCAGGATATGCGCGTGCAGGTGGTAGACCTCCTGCCCGCCGCCCGGGCCCGTGTTGATCACCGTGCGAAAACCCGTTTCGCCGCCCGTATATGCGACGCCGAGCTGGTCGGCCAGACGCGCGACGAGCAGCATCAGCCGGCCGAGCATCGGCGCATCGGCCTCACCTGCCGCCGACAGCGTCGGCAGGTGCCGGCGCGGAATCACGAGCACGTGCGTGTCGGCCGCCGGGCGGATGTCGCGGAACGCGACGAATTCGTCGTCCTCGTGCACCTTCGTGCTCGGGATCTCGCCTGCCGCGATCTTGCAGAACAGGCAATTCGGATCGTGACTCATGTTGCTCCTGCAAACGCCCGCCCGCGGCCGGTCAGAACCACGCCTGCGGATCGAGCGTCTTGTTGTCGTTCAGGTACAGCCAACCCTTGATGATACGGTACAGCGTCCAGATCCATGTGACAAACATCACCGCGAATCCGATCACCACGAAGGCCAGCGCGAACCCGATCACGTACGCGATCAGCGCGCGCCAGAACGTGCGGATCTGCCACTCGAAGTGATCGGCGTACGGCGTGCCGGCCACATCGCCGCGCTTCACGTAGTTGATGATGATCGCAATGATGCCCGTCACGCCGCCCGTCAGCCAGTGAAATGCATAGAGGCCGTAGAGCACGTGCGTGAGCGTGCGCAGCCCGTTCAGGCGTTCGGCATCCGCTGCGCCCGGCACCGCCGGCGTCGGAAACTGGTTCGACGTATCGTTCATGATGCTACCCCCGTTGGATGACAATTCTTACAGCTTACCGCACTGTTGCCACCGCGGCGGGGCCTGCCCGTCACCCGCCGTTTTCCTCGCGCTCGCGACGCTTGCGCAGCGCTTTTTCCTCGATACCCGACAAGCCTTCGCGGCGCTCGAGTTCGGCGATCACGTCGGCCGGGCTCAGGTCGAAATGCGACAGCATCACGAGGCAGTGGAACCACAGGTCGGCCACCTCGCCGACGAGCGCGCCCGGCGCGCCGCCCTGGCGCACGTCCTTCGCGGCGAGCACGACTTCCGTCGCCTCTTCGCCGATTTTCTTCAGCACCGCGTCGTCGCCCTTGTGGAACAGGCGCGACACGTACGATTGATCGGGATCGCCGCCCTTGCGGCTATCGATCACGGCCGCGAGGCGCAGCAGCGTGTCTTCGGTCGATTGCGTCATTTGTAGATGTGTTCGGGGTCTTTCAGCACCGGCTCGACCGCGACCCAGTCGCCGCTGTCCACCGTACCTTCGAATTTCTGGAAGAAGCACGAATGCCGGCCGGTGTGGCACGCGATGCCCGACACCTGCTCGACCTTCAGCAGCACGACGTCCTCGTCGCAGTCGAGCCGCACCTCGTGCACGTGCTGCACGTGGCCCGACTCCTCGCCCTTGAACCACAGGCGCTTGCGCGAACGCGAATAGTAGACCGCGCGCCGGGTCTCGACCGTCTTCGCGAGCGCCTCGCGGTTCATCCATGCGAACATCAGCACGTCGTTCGTCGACGCTTCCTGCGCGATCACCGGCACGAGGCCGTTGTCGTCCCAGCGGACCTTGTCGAGCCACGCGGGCAGGGATTTCGTTTCGGTATTCATCACAGCCTCACCGAGATGCCCTGATCGGCCATGAAGCGCTTCGCCTCGCCGACCGTGTGCTCGCCGTAGTGGAAGATGCTCGCGGCCAGCACCGCGTCGGCGCGGCCGTCCTTGATGCCGTCCGCGAGATCCTGCAGGCAGCCGACGCCGCCCGATGCGATCACCGGCACCGGCACCGCGTCCGACACGCCGCGCGTGAGCGCGAGGTCGAAGCCCGACTTCGTGCCGTCGCGGTCCATGCTCGTGAGCAGGATCTCGCCCGCGCCGAGCTCGGCCATCTTGCGCGCCCATTCGATCGCGTCGAGGCCCGTGTTCTTGCGGCCGCCGTGCGTGAACACTTCCCAGCGCGGCGTCTCGCCGTCGGCCGATACGCGCTTCGCGTCGATCGCGACGACGATGCACTGCGAGCCGTACTTGTCGGCCGCGTCGCGCACGAGCTGCGGATTCGCGACCGCCGACGAGTTCATGCTGACCTTGTCCGCGCCCGCGTTCAGCAGGCGCCGCACGTCCTCGACGGCGCGCACGCCGCCGCCGACGGTCAGCGGAATGAATACCTGCGACGCGACGGCTTCGATGATCGGCAGGATCAGGTCGCGCTGGTCGGAGGTCGCGGTGATGTCGAGGAAGGTGAGTTCGTCGGCACCCTGGTCGTCGTAGCGGCGGGCGATTTCGACGGGGTCGCCGGCGTCGCGCAGCTCGACGAAGTTGACGCCCTTGACGACACGCCCGGCGGTCACGTCCAGGCAGGGGATGATGCGTTTAGCTAGAGCCATGATGTTGCGCCAAATGCCGCGCTGGGACGGCCGGTTACGGAAGCCTCGCGCGAGGCTTCCGGCGGGGCTGCCCGCGGGCAGCCCCGGCGAACGGGACGACCGCGGTTACGCGTTGTCGAGTTCGCCGTTCAGTTCGTCCGCGCGCTTTTGCGCGGCCGCGAAATCGAGATCGCCGGAGTAGATCGCCCGGCCGCAGATCACGCCTTCGACGCCGTGCTCTTCCACTTCGCACAGGCTCTCGATGTCCGTGAGGTTCGACAGGCCGCCGCTCGCGATCACCGGGATGCCGACCGCCTGCGCGAGCTTCACGGTCGCGTCGATGTTGATGCCCTGCAGCATCCCGTCCCGGCCGATGTCCGTGTAGACGATCGATTCGACGCCGTAGTCCTCGAACTTCTTCGCGAGATCGATCACCTCGTGGCCCGTCAGCTTGCTCCAGCCGTCGGTCGCGACCTTGCCGTCCTTCGCGTCCAGCCCGACGATGATGTTGCCGGAGAACGCGGTGCACGCGTCCTGCAGGAAGCCCGGATTCTTCACGGCCGCGGTGCCGATGATCACGTAGGACAGGCCGGCGTCGAGATACTTCTCGATCGTCTCGAGGCTGCGGATGCCGCCGCCGAGCTGTACGGGGATTTCGTCGCCGACTTCGTCGAGGATCGCTTCGATCGCGTCGAGATTCTTCGGCTTGCCGGCGAATGCGCCGTTCAGGTCGACGAGATGGAGCCGCCGTGCGCCGAGGTCGACCCACTTGCGGGCCATCGCCGCCGGGTCCTCGGAGAAAATCGTGGCCTGGTCCATATCGCCCTGTTTCAGGCGCACACACTGACCGTCTTTGAGATCGATGGCCGGAATCAGCAACATAGCAATCGGGTGTCGTCGTGGAAAATGAAAAGAATCCGGCGCGTACCGGCCAAACCGGTGCCGCGCCGTCTCGCTAGTTTAGTACAACTCTTTCGGCGCTTAAGCGAGCGTGCCACGTGCGACAGGCCGTTCGGCCAGGTCGACTGTGGCTCGCGCACCACGTTTTATGGTTTCCAGTGCACGAAGTTGCGATACAGACGCAACCCGACCTCCGCGCTTTTCTCCGGGTGAAATTGGGTCGCGAAGAGGTTGTCCCGCGCGACCGCGGACGTAAACGGCGCGCCGTAAGCCGTTTCGCCTACCGTGTGCGCCGGGTTGTCCGGCGTCACGTAGTAGCTGTGCACGAAGTAGAAATACGCGTCGTCGGGCACGCCGTCCCACAGCGGGTGCGGCTGCGCCTGGCGCACGCGGTTCCAGCCCATCTGCGGCACCTTGAAGCGCGAGCCGTCGTCCTGCAGCCGGCCGTCCAGCTCGAAACGCACGACCTTGCCGGGCAACAGGCCCAGGCCCTTCGTGTCGCCTTCCGCGCTCCAGTCGAACAGCATCTGCTCGCCGACGCACACGCCGAGCAGCGGCTTCGTGCGCGATGCGTCGATCACCGCTTCCTGCAGCCCCGATTCGCCGAGGCAACGCATGCAGTCGGGCATCGCGCCCTGGCCGGGCAGCACGACGCGGTCGGCCGCGCGAATCGCGGCCGGCGTGTCGACGATCGCCACGTCGGCGGCCGGTTCGGCCTTCTTGAGCGCCTGCGCGACCGAGCGCAGGTTGCCCATCCCATAATCCACAATCGCAATCGAAGTTTTCATCTCAGTGCAGGCAGTAGCGCCCTCAGTCCATCGACGATGAATTCCACCGCCAGCGCCGACAGCATCAGACCCATCAGCCGCGTGGCGATGTTGATGCCGGTGCGGCCGATCCAGGTCGCGATCGGCTCGGCGAGCCGCATCGCGACGAAACACAGAACAGCCAGGACCGCGCCGATCGCGACCAGCCCGGCCCGCTCATACCAGTGATGCGCGTTCGCCGCATAGATGATCACCGTGCTGATCGAGCCGGGGCCCGTGAGCAGCGGAATCGCCAGCGGCACGACCGCGATGTTGTCCTTCAACTCGGCTTCGTGGCGCTCCTCCGGCGTGGATCGCGTGTTGCCGATCTGCGCGTTCAGCATGTTGATCGCCATCAGCAGCATGATGATCCCGCCGCCCACCTCGAGCGACCCGACCGAAATGCCGAAGAAGTTGATGATCTGCTGCCCGAGCAGCGCGGTCACCGTCATCACGCAGAACACCGACACCGATGCGATCCGGATCGTGCGCCGCCGCTCGCCGTCCGTCTGCTGCGCCGTCAGGCTCAGGAAGAACGGCACCGCGCCGACCGGATTGATCAGCGCGAGCAGCGAAATGAACGATTTGAGCAGATCCATCGCAAGCCGGCGCGCCGCGCCGAAGCCGTGAGGTTGTCCTTGGCGTCGTCCGTCCGGAGGTTCAGAGGCTGCCTTTGGTCGACGGAATCTGCCCCGCCGCGCGCTCGTCGAGCTCCACCGCCGCGCGCAGCGCGCGGCCGAAGGCCTTGAACACCGTCTCGAGCTGATGGTGCGCGTTGATCCCGCGCAGGTTGTCGATGTGCAGCGTGACGCCCGCGTGGTTCACGAACCCGCGGAAGAATTCGATCGACAGGTCGACGTCGAACGTGCCGATCCGCGCGCGCGTGAACGGCACGTGGAATTCGAGGCCCGGCCGGCCGGAGAAGTCGATCACGACGCGCGACAGCGCCTCGTCGAGCGGCACGTACGAGTGGCCGTAGCGGCGGATGCCCTTGCGGTCGCCGATCGCCTTCGCGACGGCCTGACCGAGCGTGATGCCGACATCCTCGACCGTGTGGTGATCGTCGATATGCGTGTCGCCGTGCGCTTCGACCTCGAGATCGACCAGACCGTGTCGCGCGATCTGGTCGAGCATATGGTCGAGAAACGGCACACCGGTGGCCAGCTTCTGCTGGCCGGTGCCGTCGAGATCGAGCTTCACACGGATCTGCGTTTCGCTGGTATTGCGAACGACTTCCGCCACACGCATGGCAATTCCTTGATTGAGTCTGATGTAAATGGGGATTGATCGTCGCGCGCCGCCGCGCCCTGGGCTCAACCGGGCAGCGCGAGTTTCAAGGCGGCCAGGAGGCGAGCGTTTTCGTCGGGAGAACCGACGGTCAGCCGCACGCATTCGGCCAGTAACGGATGCATTTTACTCACGTTTTTGACCAGCACCCGCTCGGTGAGCAGCGCATCGAACACGGCGGCCGCGTCCGGCACGCGCACCAGCAGGAAATTGCCGGCGCTCGGGAACACCGTCGCGCCCGGCAGCGCGGCCACCGCCTGCGCGAGGCGCGCGCGTTCCGCGCGCAATTCGGCCGCCTGCGCGTCGAGCACGTCGAGGTGGTCGAGCAGGAAATCGGCGGTCGCCTGGGTCAGCACGTTGATGTTGTACGGCGGCCGCACCTTGTCGAATTCGTTCAGCCACGCGGGCGAGCCGACGAGATAGCCGAGGCGGATGCCCGCGAGGCCGAGCTTCGATACCGTGCGCATCACGACGACGTTGTCGAACTCGGCGGCGCGCGGCAGCCACGAGCGCTCGGCGAACGGCTGGTACGCCTCGTCGATCACGATCAGGCTGTGCCGCGCGGCCGCGACGATCCGTTCGACGTCGGCATCGTCGTACAGCGTGCCGGTCGGGTTGTTCGGATACGCGAGATAGACGATCGCCGGCCGGTGCTCGGCGATCGCCGCGAGCAGCGCGTCGGCGTCGAGCGTCAGGTCGGCCTTCAGCGGCACGCCGACGAATTCGAGCTGCGCGAACTTCGCCGACAGTTCGTACATCACGAAGCCCGGCACCGGTGCGAGCACCTTCGCGCCCGGCTTCGCGCACGCGACCGAGATCATGCTGATGATTTCGTCGGAGCCGTTGCCGAGCAGCACGTCGCAGCCGGCCGGCACGCCCATCGCATGGCGCAGCTTGTCGAGCAGCGCGGCCGGGCGCGGCGCCGGATAGCGGTTCAGCGCGACCTGCGCGAGCCGCTCGCCGAGCGCCGTGGCGAGCGGTTCGGGCAGCGGATACGGGTTCTCCATCGCGTCGAGCTTCACGAACCCGCTCGCGTCCGGCACCGGATAGCTGGTCATCGCGAGCACGTCGCGGCGGATGATGTCTTGTGGCGTCGTCATGGTTTCAAGCCGGCGTGCATCGCGCCGGCGTCAAATGGTCGGCAAGGCGGCGGCTGCCGCCCTGCACTGGTCCCCTGCCCCGATCCGGGGGCGGCCGGCGCGGCGCATCGGCGCCTGCCCGGCCCCGCGCACCCTGCGCGCTCAGCCCTTCATCCGGAACTCGGCGCTCCTCGCGTGCGCCTGCAGCCCTTCGCCGTACGCGAGCTCGGACGCGATCTCGCCGAGCGTCTGCGCGCCTTCCGCGCTGACCTCGATCAGGCTCGAACGCTTGATGAAGTCGTACACGCCGAGCGGCGACGAGAAGCGCGCGGTGCGCGACGTCGGCAGCACGTGGTTCGGGCCCGCGCAGTAGTCGCCGAGGCTCTCGCTCGTGTAGCGGCCGAGGAAGATCGCGCCCGCGTGGCGGATCTGCTGGCCCCATTGCTGCGGCTCCAGCGCCGAGATTTCGAGGTGTTCCGGCGCGATGTCGTTCGCGATCCGGCACGCCTCGGCCATGTCGCGCACCTTGATCAGCGCGCCGCGGCCTTCGAGCGACGCACGGATCACGTCCTGGCGCGGCATGGTCGGCAGCAGCTCGTCGATCGCCTTCTCGACGCGCTCGAGGAACGCGCCGTCGGGGCACAGCAGGATCGATTGCGCGAGTTCGTCGTGCTCGGCCTGCGAGAACAGGTCCATCGCGACCCAGTTCGGATCGGTCGTCCCGTCGCACAGCACGAGGATTTCCGACGGCCCGGCGATCATGTCGATGCCGACCGTGCCGAACACGCGGCGCTTCGCAGACGCGACGTACGCGTTGCCGGGGCCGCAGATCTTGTCGACGGCCGGCACCGTCTGCGTGCCGTACGCGAGCGCGCCGACCGCCTGCGCGCCGCCGATCGTGAACACGCGATCGACGCCGCCGAGCAGCGCCGCGGCAAGCACGAGGTCGTTCTTCACGCCGTCCGGCGTCGGCACGACCATCACGATTTCGCCGACCCCGGCGACGCGCGCCGGAATCGCGTTCATCAGCACCGACGACGGATACGCGGCCTTGCCGCCCGGCACGTACAGGCCGACGCGGTCGAGCGGCGTGACCTTCTGGCCGAGCACCGTGCCGTCGCTTTCCGTGTACTGCCAGCTATGCGTGCCGCACTCGATCTTCTGCTTCTCGTGGTACGCGCGCACGCGGGCGGCGGCGGCTTCCAGCGCCGCGCGCGCCTTCGGCGCGAGGCCGTCGAGCGCCGTCTGCAGCGCGTCCTGCGGCAGTTCGAGCGCGCCGACGCTCGTCGCGCTCAGCCGGTCGAAGCGGTTCGTGTACTCGAGCACCGCGGCGTCGCCGCGCGACTTCACGTCGGCGAGGATCTTCGCGACCGACTGCTCGATCGCTTCGTCTTCGCTCGCCTCGAACGCGAGCACGGCGCGCAGCGCGGCGCCGAAGCCTTCGTTCGTCGAATCGAGCTTGCGGATGGTGATGGACATGGGAGTTCCGTTACGGTGATGCGCTCAACCGCCATTCTGCGACGCGCGTTCGAACGCGTCGAGGATCGGCTTGAGCGCCGCGCGCTTCAACTTCAGCGCGGCCTGGTTCACGACGAGGCGCGACGAGATCGCCATGATCTCCTCGACCTCGACCAGATTGTTCGCCTTCAGCGTGCCGCCCGAGCTGACGAGGTCGACGATCGCGTCGGCCAGGCCGACCAGCGGCGCGAGCTCCATCGAGCCGTACAGCTTGATCAGGTCGACGTGCACGCCCTTCGCGGCAAAGTGTTCGCGCGCCGTTTCGACGTATTTGGTCGCGACCCGCAGGCGCGCGCCCTGGCGCACCGCGTTCGCGTAGTCGAAGCCGGCCGGCACGGCCACCGACATCCGGCAGCGCGCAATGTTCAGATCGATCGGCTGGTACAGGCCCGAGCCGCCGTGCTCGACCAGCACGTCCTTGCCGGCCACGCCGAAATCGGCCGCGCCGTATTCCACGTAGGTCGGCACGTCGCTCGCGCGGACGATGATCACGCGCAGGTTCGGATCGGTCGTCGGCAGGATCAGCTTGCGCGACGTTTCCGGATCCTCGGCCACCTGCACGCCGGCGGCGGCCAGCAGCGGCAGGGTTTCCTCGAAAATCCGGCCCTTCGACAGGGCGAGGGTCAGCGGCGCGGTCATGCTTGGCTCCCGGAAAGGCGGCGCACGTTCGCGCCGACGGCGGTCAGTTTGGCTTCCATGCGGTCGTAGCCGCGGTCCAGGTGATAGATGCGGTCGACGAGCGTTTCGCCGTCGGCGCGCAGCCCGGCGATCACGAGGCTCGCCGATGCACGCAGGTCGGTCGCCATCACGTTCGCGCCCGACAGCTTGTCGACGCCCGTCACGAGCGCCGTGTTGCCGTCGACCGTGATGTTCGCGCCAAGCCGGTTCAGCTCCTGCACGTGCATGAAGCGGTTCTCGAAAATGGTTTCGACGACCTGCGCGGTGCCCGTCGCGACCGTATTGAGGGCCATGAACTGCGCCTGCATGTCGGTCGGGAACGCCGGGTATTCCGACGTGCGGATCGTCACCGCCTGCGGGCGGCGGTCCATCTTCACGCGCAGCCAGCTGTCGCCTTCCTCGATCGACACGCCGGCTTCGCGCAGCTTGTCGATCACCGCGTCGAGGATGTGCGGGCGCACGCCCGTCAGCATCACGTCGCCGCCGGCGGCCGCGACCGCGCACAGGAACGTGCCGGCCTCGATACGGTCGGGGATCACCGCATGGCGCGCGCCGTGCAGCCGCTCGACGCCCTGGATCACGAGGCGGTCGGTGCCGATGCCGTCGATTTTCGCGCCCATCGCGACCAGCAAGTGTGCGAGATCGCTCACTTCCGGCTCGCGCGCGGCGTTTTCGATCACCGTCTCGCCGTCGGCGAGCGTCGCGGCCATCAGCAGGTTTTCCGTCCCCGTCACCGTGATCATGTCGGTCACGATGCGCGCGCCCTTCAGGCGCTTCGCGCGCGCTTCGATGAAGCCGTGCTCGATGCTGATTTCCGCGCCCATCGCCTGCAGGCCCTTGATGTGCTGGTCGACCGGCCGCGCGCCGATCGCGCAGCCGCCCGGCAGCGACACCTTCGCCTCGCCGAAGCGCGCGAGCAGCGGCCCGAGCACGAGGATCGACGCGCGCATCGTCTTCACGAGCTCGTACGGCGCGACGAGGTTGTCGACGCGCGACGCGTCGAGCTGCACGCGGCAGCCGTCGGTCTCGCTCTTCACGCCCATCTGGTTCAGCACCTTCAGCGTCGTGCGCACGTCCTTCAGGTTCGGCACGTTGTCGAGCTCGACCGGCTCGGCGCTGAGCAGGCCCGCGCACAGGATCGGCAGCGCGGCGTTCTTCGCGCCCGACACGACGATCTCGCCGGACAGGCGGTTGCCGCCTTCGATCGCGAGTTTGTCCATCCCCTGTCCCTGCGATTCCCCGTTGGCGGCCGGGTGTGCCGTGGCGACGCTCTGGACGGCGTCGCGCTCGTTGACGGTGACTTGCACTCAGTGATTTCCGTTTATGCGTTCTGCCATTCGGCGGGCGTCAGCGTCTTCATGCTGAGCGCGTGAATTTCCTGCTTCATGCGATCGCCGAGCGCCGCATAGACGAGCTGGTGCCGCTGGATCGGCCGCTTGCCTTCGAAGGCCGCCGACACGATCGTCGCGAAGAAATGCTGGCCGTCGCCTTCGACTTCCAGATGCGTGCAGGCGAGACCGCCGGCGATGTATTGCTTGACCTGTTCGGGAGTCGGCAACATGGTGTAAGGCTCCTGTCGGCGCGCGCCGCCCGTGGGGCGGCCGCGGCCTGTCGATATCAATGACGCAGTTTGTAGCCGGTCGCGAGCAGCCGCATCGCGATCAGCGCGAGCAGCACGAAGAAACCGGTGACGATCGCGAGGCTCGTGAACGGGTTGATGTCGGACGCGCCGAAGAACCCGAAACGGAAGCCGTCGATCATGTAGAAAAACGGGTTGAGACGCGACACTTCGCGCCACACCGGCGGCAGCGAATGCGTCGAATAGAACACGCCGGACAGGAACGTCAGCGGCATGATCAGGAAGTTCTGGAACGCGGCGAGCTGGTCGAACTTCTCGGCCCAGATCCCGGCGATCAGGCCGAGCGTGCCGAGGATCGCCGAGCCGAGCAGCGCGAACGCCATGATGAACAGCGGCGCCGCGAAGTGCATCGGGATAAACCAGATCGTCACGACGAACACGCCGGCGCCGACCGCGAGCCCGCGCACGACCGACGCGAGCACGTAGGCGCCGAAGATGTCGCGGTACGACAGCGGCGGCAGCAGCATGAACACGAGGTTGCCGGTGATCTTCGACTGGATCAACGACGACGAGCTGTTCGCGAACGCGTTCTGCAGCACGCTCATCATCACGAGGCCCGGCACGAGAAAGCTCACGTACTCGACGCCCGGATACACCTCGACGCGGCCCGACAGCGCGTGGCCGAAGATCGTCAGGTACAGCAGCGCCGTCACGATCGGCGCGAGCACCGTCTGGAACGACACCTTCCAGAAACGCAGCAGTTCCTTGTAGAACAGCGTCCGAAACCCGCTTCCCGGCACGCGCCGGGCCGCCCCTTCGAGCGGCAGCGAACGCAGTTCGCGTGGGGAGTGTTGATTCATGCCAGACCCTCGATCACCTCGGCCCCGTTCATCACCTGGACGAACACATCCTCGAGGTCGGCCTTGCGGACCTCGATCTCGTCGAACGTGCAGCCGGCCGCGCGGCATTGCGCGAGGATGCGCTCGACCTCGTCATAGCTCGCGAGGCGCAGCAGGTGCTCGCCCGGCGCGCGCGGCCGGGTCGGTCTCCAGCCCGCGCAGCTCGGCCGGCAGCGCGCCCGTCGCGAGCCGCAGGTACAACTGCAGCCCCGCGAAGCGGCGCAGCAGCGCGTCGGTGCGGTCGAGCGCGACGACCTCGCCCCGGCGCAGCATCGCGATGCGGTCGCACAGCGACTCGGCTTCCTCGAGGTAATGGGTGGTCAGCACGATCGTGTGACCCTCGCGGTTCAGGCGCGAGATGAATTTCCACAGGGTCTGGCGCAATTCGACGTCGACGCCGGCGGTCGGCTCGTCGAGCACGATCACGGGCGGGCGGTGCACGAGCGCCTGCGCGACGAGCACGCGGCGCTTCATCCCGCCCGACAGCGCACGCATGTTCGCGTCGGCTTTCTCGGTCAGATCGAGATTGGCCATCACTTCGTCGATCCAGTCGTCGTTGCGGCGCAGCCCGAAATAGCCGGACTGGATCCGCAGTGTCTCGCGGACGGTGAAGAACGGGTCGAAAACGAGTTCCTGCGGAACGACGCCGAGGGCGCGGCGCGCGTTGCGGAAGTCCTGGACGACGTCGTGACCGCGCACCGAGATACTGCCTTCGTCGGCCCGGGCGAGCCCGGCGAGGATACTGATGAGCGTGGTCTTGCCTGCGCCGTTGGGGCCGAGCAGACCGAAAAACTCGCCTTCCTCGACCGACAGGCTAACGCCCTTGAGCGCCTGAAGCGACTTGTAGCGCTTCTTGACGTGACGGATTTCTATGGCTGACATGACTGTGCGCGACGCAACGGCCGCGACGCCTATTCTGTGCTTGCTGCGAAAGAAAATGGGGGCCGGACGCCGATTGGCTGCCCCGCAAAACGCTTGATTATAGGGCAAACCGGCTGGGGGAGCCGGCGCCGACGGCGCGCGGCCTGAAGCGTGCGCGCGCCGGCTGGCGCGGCAGGCTTCGGTCGGACAGGGTCAATGTCGCCCGGCGCCTTCGATGAGCGCGTCGACGCCGTAGGCGCGCGCGAGGCTGGCGAGCTTCGGAGGGAGATTGAGGATGTCGAGGGCCGCGCCGCGCGCTTTGGCGGCACGTTGCCATGCGAGCAGCACGGCGAGCGCGGACGAGTCGAACTGCGCGAGCGCCGCGCAATCGACGGCGGTCGCGCCCGCGCCGATGCGCGCAAGACCGTCCGCGAGCGCCGACTTCGCGCTCGCGACGGTCAGCGAGGAGCCGGCTTCGAAGCCGCTCACGACGCCTGCTTGCCCGCGGCAAGCTCCTGGTTGCGCTGCGTCAGGAACTTGATCAGGCCGTCCACGCCGCTTTGCTGGATCTTCTCGTTGAACTGTTGCTGGTACGTCTGGATCAGCCATGCGCCGAGCACGTTCAGGTCATACACCTTCCAGCCGTTCGCCGTCTTGTACAGGCGGTAATCGATCTGGACCGGCTGGCCGTTGTTCATCGCGACCGTCTTGACCACCACGTCGGTATCGGCCGGATCGGCGCGGAACGGCGGGTACTGGATCTGCTGGTCGGGCTTCAGTTGCGCGAGTGCGCCCGAATACGTGCGGATCAGCAGCAGCTTGAACTGCTCCTGAACCTGCTGCTGCTGCTCGGCCGTCGCCGTGCGCCAGTTGCGGCCCATCGCGAGCTGGGTCGTGCGGCGGAAATCGGTGTACGGCAGGATGTCCTTGTTGACGATCGAGATGATGCGGTTGGTGTCGCCCTGCTTGATCGTCTGCTGCTTGACTTCGTCGAGGACCTGCTGCGTCGCCGTCTTGATCAGCGCCTGCGGGTTCGACTGGTCGACTTGCGCGTGAGCTGCGCCGCCGAACGAGAACAGCGCCGCGAAAACGGGGATCAGGAACAGTTTTTTCATCATAGTGGCCTGCATGAATGAGTCGATGCGAAGGTTGGAGCAGGTAGCTTACGCGCAAGTTCGCATACGCTACCGACTGAATCGTTTCCGGCTGTAACGAATGTAAGCCCGTCAGTGCAGCCGGATGCTCGGGAACCGGAGCCCGCCCGGCGACGGCGGCGCCACCTGCATCGCCGGTACGTTCGTCTCGCTGGCCGGGTTCGGCGCTTCGGCCGTGCCCGAGGCCGGCGCGGCGACCGCCGCGCCCGATGCGCCCGCCGGCGCCGCCCCGCCCACCGCCGCCGCGCCCGCCGCGCCCGCCGTACCGGCCGCGCCGGCTGCCGCCGGTGCCGCGCCGTCTTCCGGCAAGTCGTACTTCGGCAGCGCGTCGTTGCTCGACGTCGCGGCGGCCTCGCCGCGCGCGTTGCTGATCAGCATCTGGCGGCGCTGCAGATACGCATTGCGCACGAACGAATACTTGTCGAGCGCCGCGGCATCCAGCACGTCGCCCGCGCCGAGCAGGTTCGCGCGCGTGTTGACGAGGTTCACGCCGAACAGGCCCCAGCTCAGGCCGTCCGGCTTCACGTAGGTGAGCGGGTTGCCGACGTAGTCGACGCCGAGGCCGGCCGTGTCGCGCAGCGTGCTCGGGCCGAGCAGCGGCAGCACGAGGTACGGGCCCGACGGCATGCCGTAGCGGCCCATCGTGATCCCGAAGTCGGCCGTGTGCTTCGGCAGCTTCGCGATCGTCGCGACGTCGAACAGGCCGCCGACGCCGAACACCGTGTTGATCACGACGCGCATGATGTCGCCGACGCCGTCGGCGATCCGCAGCTGCACGATGTTGTTCGCCGCGATGTAGACGTCGCCGATGTTCGAGAAGAAGTTCGTCACGCTGTCACGCACCGGCTGCGGCACCACGTACTGGTAACCCTTCGCGACCGGCTTCAGCGCGTACGTGTCGACCGTGTCGTTGAACTTGTACATCGTCCGGTTGAAACCTTCGAGCGGATCGCCCTTGGTCGGCGTCTGCACGGTCGCGCAGCCGCTCAACGCGGCGACTGCCGCAACCGCCAGCGCGGCGTGCCTGATGCGGATCGTGTGCATGGTCATTACCCTCTTGTCTTTCTCTCGTGTGGTTATTGGGCTGCGGCGCCGGACACCGCGGACGCCGGCACCGCCACCGGCGCGGGCGCGGCGGGCGCCGCCGGTGCCCCGGCTGCCGGCTTCGCGCCGCCCGCGTCGGCGGCCTTGCTGTACAGGAACTGGCCGATCAGGTTCTCGAGCACGATCGCCGACTGCGTCATCGTGATGGTATCGCCGGCCTTCAGCATTTCGGTGTCGCCGCCCGGATCGAGGCCGATATATTGCTCGCCGAGCAGGCCGGACGTCAGGATCTTCGCCGACGAATCCTTCGGGAATTGATACTGACCGTCGACGTCGATCGTGACGACCGCCTGGTAGGTGTTGGTATCGAACCCGATCGACTTCACGCGGCCGACCACGACGCCCGCGCTTTTCACGGCCGCGCGCGGCTTCAGGCCGCCGATGTTGTCGAATTTCATTCTCACCGAGTAGGTCGGCTGAAACGACAGCGAGCTCATGTTGCCGACCTTCAGCGCCAGGAACAGCACCGCGAGGAAGCCCACCACCACGAACAGGCCGACCCAGAAGTCGAGAGCAGTCTTTTTCATCGTCATCCCAAAATTTGGCTTGGCTGAGGCTTAGCTGAACATCAGCGCGGTCAGCAGGAAATCGAGGCCGAGTACGGCGAGCGACGCGAACACGACCGTCTTGGTGGTCGCGCGCGACACGCCTTCGGGCGTGGGCTTCGCTTCATACCCTTGAAACAGTGCAATGAAGGTCACGGCGAACCCGAACACGATGCTCTTGATCACGCCGTTGCCGACGTCGGCCCACACCTGGACCCCGCCCTGCATCTGCGACCAGAACGCGCCCGGATCGACGCCGATCAGCACGACGCCGACGAAGTAACCGCCGAGCACGCCGACCGCGTTGAAGATCGCGGCCAGCAGCGGCATCGCGATGATGCCGGCCCACATGCGCGGCGCGATCACGTTCTTGATCGGGTCGACCGCCATCATCTCGAGCGCGGTAAGTTGCTCGCCGGCCTTCATCAGGCCGATCTCGGCCGTGAGCGACGTGCCCGCGCGGCCCGCGAACAGCAGCGCGGTGACGACCGGCCCGAGCTCGCGCACGAGCGACAGCGCGACCAGCAGGCCGAGCGCCTGCTCGGAACCGTAGCGGTTCAGCGTGTAATACCCCTGCAGGCCGAGCACGAAGCCGACGAACAGCCCCGACACGGCGATGATCACGAACGAATAGTTGCCGAGGAAGTGGATCTGCTTCGTGACGAGCCGCGGCCGGCGCAGCAGCGGGAAGAATTCCAGCACGAGGCGCACGAACAGGCGCGTGCCGTAGCCCGCCCGCTCGAGGCCGCCGATGACGTAACGTCCGATCGCGCTGATCATGCGCGCCCTCCGCCGAGCCCGAAATCCGCTGCGAGCGGCGGGCTCGTGTAATGAAATTTGAACGGGCCGTCCGGCGCGCCGTCGATGAACTGCCGCACGCTCGGATCGGTCGACGCGCGCAGCTCGTCGGGCGTGCCCTGCGCGAGCACGCCGCCATTGGCCAGAAAATACACGTAGTCGGCGATCGCGAACGATTCCGGCACGTCGTGCGTGACGAGGATCGACGTCGCGCCGAGCGCCTGGTTCAGCGTGCGGATCAGGTTCGCGGTGATGCCGAGCGAGATCGGATCGAGGCCCGCGAACGGCTCGTCGTACATGATCAGCTGCGGATCGAGCGCGATCGCGCGCGCCAGCGCGATGCGGCGCGCCATCCCGCCCGACACCTCGGACGGCATCAGGTCGCGCGCGCCGCGCAGCCCGACCGCGTTCAGCTTCATCAGCACGAGGTCGCGGATCAGGTCTTCGGGCAAATCGGTGTGCTCGCGCAGCGCGAACGCGACGTTCTCGAACACCGACATGTCGGTAAACAGCGCGCCGAACTGGAACAGCATGCCCATCTTGCGGCGCAGCGCGTACAGGCCGTCGCGCGTTTGCGCGCCGACGTCGGCGCCGTCGAACAGCACCTGGCCGCGGCGCGCACGCACGAGGCCGCCGATCAGGCGCAGCACGGTGGTCTTGCCGCAACCCGAGCCGCCCATGACCGCGACGACCTGCCCGCGCCCGAAGCGCAGGTTCAGGTTGGACAGGACGAGGCGGTCGCCGTAGCCGAAGTCGACGTCGCGAAGTTCCAGCAGGGTCTCGGTAGGAGTGGGGCTCACGGAGCTGACAGTCCTTTTACGCAGAACGCCGAATTATAGGGCCTGCATTGGAATGATGTCGTGACGCCGTTCCGGGCCCTGCGGTCAATGATTGTCAAATTGTCCGGCAAAGCACTGCTGCAGTGCAATAAGCGCCGTCCGATAATCGGCCGCGCCCGTGACCGCGCTGACCACCGCGACGCTGCCGACGCCCGTGCCCAGCACGGCCGGCAGCGTGTCGAGCCCCACCCCGCCGATCGCGACGAGCGGTGCCCGGGCGCGGGCGAAGCGCGCGTAGCGGGCAATCCGCGCGAGGCC
This sequence comes from Burkholderia sp. AU32262, assembly GCF_020419985.1. NCBI lineage: Bacteria > Pseudomonadati > Pseudomonadota > Betaproteobacteria > Burkholderiales > Burkholderiaceae > Burkholderia > Burkholderia sp. AU32262. The sequence continues at coordinate 61,205 of NZ_JAIZRS010000026.1, read as the reverse complement.
CTGCGGCGGCGCGGCGACGGCCTTCGTCGCGGTCGCGTACACGGGGCCGAGCGCGAGATAGCTCGGCCGCGCGTGCAGCGCGCGCAACATCTCGTAATAACCGTGGCTCGAAAGTCCGAGCCGCAAGCCCGCGCGCGCGATCGCGGCCAGGTCGGCCGTTTCGAGGTCCTCCTGGCCGAGATGGACGCCGTACGCGCCTTCTTCTACCGCGATCTGCCAGTGATCGTTGATGAACACGCGCGCATCGGGATAGCGGCGCCCCGCCGCGACCGCGCGCGCGATTTCCCGACGCAGCGCGTCCGGCGCCGCATCCTTCACGCGCAATTGCACGGTTCGCGCGCCGCCGTCGAGCACGCGCTCGACCCATGCGGCGCTCGGCACGACCGGATAGAGGCCGAGCCGCGCGGGGCACGGCGCGAACGCCGGCTCCGGCGCAGGCGGCAGCCCGGCGACACGCGGGAATCGCGCGGCATCGACCGGCCATGCGTCGGTGGCGCGCGTCTCGTCGCCGTCACGCCACGCCAGCGCGAGCACCAGCGCGTCGACCGGCGCGAAGCCGCAATCGAGGAACGCGGCGAGCGCCGCGATCCAGTCGTCCGCGAGCGGATGCGCGGCGTCGAGCGCGTAGCGCACGCCGGCCGCATGCAGCACGGCGCCGCCCTCGTCGAATTCGATCGCCACCGCGTCCGGCGACGCAGGCCGCGACACGGCCGATGCACGGGCCTGCGCGGCACGGTCGCCCGCCGACACGATCAGCACGTCGCCGTCGGCCGGCACGTCGGGCGCCGCCACGCAGAGCCGCCGCGGCGCCGCGCCGTCCGGCCAGTCGCCGAGCCGTGCGCGAATCCGCTCGGCCGCTTCGGCCAGTTCGTCGGCCGGCGACCAGAACGCATCGGCGAAGCGCGCGCTCATGCGCCGCCCCCGTCCTGGTGCCAGAACGGCATCCCGACGACCGGCGTGCTCGCGTGCGCGGTCTCGCGCGCATCCATCGGGCCGGCCAGGTACGCGGCGCGGCCGGCCTCGACGCCCTGCGCGAACGCGCGCGCCATGATCTCCGGGTGCGTGGCCTGCGACACGGCCGTATTCAGCAGCACGCCGTCGAAGCCCCACTCCATCACCTGACACGCGTGCGACGGCACGCCGAGCCCCGCGTCGACGATCAGCGGCACGTCCGGCAGCCGTTCGCGCAGCACGCGCAGACCGTACGGATTCACGACGCCCTTGCCGGTGCCGATCGGCGCGCCCCACGGCATCAGCGCCTCGCAGCCGACGTCGAGCAGGCGCCGGCCGATCACGAGATCCTCGGTGCAGTACGGCAGCACCTTGAAGCCGTCCTTGACCAGTTGTGCCGCGGCTTCGATCAGCCCGACCGGGTCGGGCTGCAGCGTGTAGTCGTCGCCGATCAGTTCGAGCTTGATCCAGTCGGTGTCGAATACCTCGCGCGCCATGTGCGCGGTGGTCACCGCTTCGGCGACGGTCTGGCAGCCGGCCGTGTTCGGCAGCAGCGGCACCGCGTGGCGCTTGAGCAGGTCGAAGAAGCCGGCTTCGGCCGTGCCGCCCGTCATCTGGCGGCGCAGCGCGACCGTCACCATTCCGGGGCGCGACGCGGCGATCGAATCGGACAGCGACTGCAGCGACGGATAGCGCGACGTGCCGAGCAGCACGCGGCTTGCGAAGGTTACGCCGTACAGCGTGAGCGCGTCGGCGGAGGTGGGGGACGTCATGTCGTTTTCCTGGAAGAGCGGGGACGAACCGGCGGCGCTCAGCCGCCCGCGACGGGGTGCACGACGTCGAGCTTGTCGCCCGCCGCGAGCGGGCGCGCCGCATGCTGCGTGCGCGCGACGAAGTTGCCGTTCAGCGCGACCGCGTACGGCGGACGCGCGCCGTACGCGGCCAATGCGTCGGCCACCGTCGCGCCGTCGGGCAGCGTCAGGGTCTGTTGATTGATCTGGATATCCATGAGGCTCGGTCGGATTCGGTCGGCGGCGCGCGTCAGGCCGGCTGGCGCGCGTCGTTACGGTGATGAAGCAGGGTCGGCCAGCGGGCGGCGGCGCGCCACGCGGCGAACGCGTCGGGATCGCCGAGCGCGCCGCCGAGCGCGGCCTGCGCGAACGCGACGGCCGCCTGCGCGACTTCCGGCGCGATCATGAAGCCATGCCGGTACAGGCCGTTGACGGCGAGCGTCGACGCGCCGTCCCAGATCACGGCCGGGCGATGATCGGGCAGCGTCGGCCGGCATTGCGCGTTGAGTTCGAGGATGCGTGCCTCGCCGAACGCCGGATGCACGGAAAACGCCGCGCTCAGCAGTTCGAGCGCGGAACGCACGCTGACGGGCGACATGTCCTCGCCCTCCACCTCGGTCGCGCCGATCACATAGAGATCGTCCTGCTTCGGCGCGATGTACAGCGGATAGCGCGGATGCAGCAGCCGCACGGGCCGCGTGAGCCCGATGCCGGGCGCATGCACGCGCGCGACCTCGCCGCGGATGCCGCGCAGCGCCGGCAGCGCGGGTTTCGCGCCGAGCCCGCGGCAATCGATCGTGAAATGCGCGGCGGGCGGGTTCGTGTCGTCGACCGACGCGTGCCAGTGCGTTTCGACGCCGCGCTGCGCGAGGCCCGCCGCCAGCGCGCGCAGCGCCTGACGGTTGTCGAGCTGGCCTTCGCGCGGCAGCAGCAGCCCGCGTGCGAAGCGGCCCGCGAGCGCGGGTTCGGCCGCGTCGACCTGCGCACCGGCCAGCGTCACGAAGCCGCCGTCGAACAGCTCGGCCGGCGCGTTCGCACGCACGCGCCGCTCGAACAGCGGCGCCTCCGCGCGGTCGGCCTGATGCCAGACGACGAGCGTGCCGTGATGCTGGAAGAAGACGGGTTCGGGCAGTTCCGCTAGCCACCGCGGCCAGCGCGCGAGCGACGCGGCGCCGAGCTCGGTGATCAGCAGCTCCGCGCTCGCGGCTTCCGCGAGCGGCGCGAGCATCGCGGCCGCGACCCACGCGGCCGACTGCTCGCCGTCCGGCCCGCCGCGCTCGTAGAGCGCGACGCGATGGCCGTCGCCGGCGAGCCGCCATGCGATCAGGCGGCCGACGAGGCCGCCGCCCAGCACCGCGAAATCGGGCCGTGCGTCCCGGACGTTCATCGCCCGCCCTCCGCGCGCTCACGCGCGACGAACGTCGACGCGTGCGCGCCGCCGCATGCGAACGCACGCGACATCGGGCCGGGAACCGGGCAAAAGACTGAAGATTGTGCGGTCATCATTCCTTCCGTAACGCGCAATGCGCGTACCCAAAAGGACGAAACCGGCAGCAAAGGCCGGCCGGGCGGGACTCGGGCGCTGACCATGTGGGATGGCGGCCAGCGCGGCCCGGCGGGATCAGAAACTTCCCTCGCCGGTATTACCCGGATCGGGTGCGAAGGGTCTTTCTCAGCCTCGCCGCGCTGCCCGGAACATCCGCCGGCCGCGTCACGAAGCACCCCTGTTTCGTCGTCGGCCATTAGACCATAAAAGCGGAAAGCGCCGCAAACTGTCCCCGTTGCGGCAAATTCGCCGGCGTGTTGCGCCGCTCTGGCACAATGCCCGCAGGCCGGCCGCGCGAGCGGCCGGTTGCCGCGTCACCGCCGGTTTTTAAGTGCCGTTTAAGACGCACGGGCGACCATCCGGACGCCCACCGTCAGTCGGCGCCGCGCCCGGCATGCCGTATCGCGGCGCGCGCCCCGGTTTCGCCCGGCCCGCGCGCCGGCTCATCATCAGGAAGCACATGACCCAATCGATCGATCCCGTCCGCTCCGCCTCCAACGCGCCGCAGGACGAGCGCCCGGTATCCGCGTGGAGCCTCATCAAGCCCTACTGGGTGTCGTCCGAATGGAAAATCGCGTGGGGGCTGCTGGTTACGATCATCGCGATCAACCTCTGCGTGGTCTGGATCAACGTCCGGCTGAACAAGTGGAACGCGCAGTTCTACAACGCGCTGCAGTCGAAGGACGTCCACGACTTCCCGAACCTGTTGATGCAGTTCTCCGCGCTCGCCTTCGCGTTCATCATCCTCGCCGTGTACGGCCGCTACCTGCGCCAGATGCTCGGCTTCCGCTGGCGCCAGTGGCTCACCGACCGTTTCCTCGGCCAGTGGCTCGGCAATCGCGCGTTCTACCGGATCGAGCGCGACCGCCTCGCCGACAACCCCGACCAGCGGATCACCGACGACCTCCAGTCGTTCGCGACCACGACGCTCGCGCTGTCGCTCGACCTGCTGTCGACGGTCGTCACGCTCGTGTCGTTCATCACGATCCTGTGGTCGCTCGCCGGTGCGCTGACGTTCACGCTCGGCGCGACGCCGATCGCGATTCCCGGCTACATGGTGTGGGCGGCCGCGCTGTATGCGGTGGTCGGCTCGCTGATCATCCAGAAGGTCGGCCATCCGCTCGTGTCGATCAACTACCAGCAGCAGCGCGTCGAGGCCGATTTCCGCTTCGGGCTGATCCGCGTACGCGAGAACGCCGAGCAGATCGCGTTCTACGACGGCGAGAAGACCGAGACCGGCAACGCGCGGAACCTGTTCATGCGCATCCGGGACAACTGGTGGCGTGTGATGAAGTACACGAAGCGGCTCACGTTCGTCCTGAGCTTCTACGGGCAGATCGCGATCATCTTTCCGCTCGTCGTCGCGGCGCCGCGCTACTTTGCCGGTGCGTTCTCGTTCGGCGTGCTGATGCAGATCTCGTCCGCGTTCGGCACGGTCAGCGATTCGTTCTCGTGGTTCATCAACAGCTACTCGACCCTCGTCGAATGGCGCGCCACCGTCAACCGTCTGCGCGAATTCAAGCGCGTGATGGGCACGTCGCACCTGAAGGAAAGCCTGTCGCCCGCGACCGAGCACGGCGGCATCAACCTGCACTACATCGACGCCGCGAAGCTGTCCACGTCGTCGCTCAAGCTCGCGCTGCCGAACGGCAACGCGCTCGCCAACATCGGCGACGTCACGATCGAGCCCGGCTCGCGCTGGCTCGTGGTCGGCAAGTCCGGTTCCGGCAAGAGCACGTTCATGCGCGCGCTCGCGGGCCTGTGGCCATTCGGCGACGGCGCGATCGACGCGCCGGTCGGCGCGCGGATGATGTTCGTGCCGCAAACGAGCTACTTGCCGATCGGCACGCTGAAAGCCGCGCTCACCTACCCGGCGACGCCCGACACGTTCAGCGACGAAGCGTGCCGCGACGCGCTGCGCGCGTGCCGCCTCGAGGATTACGTCGAGCGCCTCGACGAAACCGCGCACTGGACCCGCGTGCTGTCGCCGGGCGAGCAGCAGCGTCTGGCCGGCGCGCGCGTGCTGCTGCACAAGCCCGACTTCCTGTTCCTCGACGAAGCGACCAGCGCGCTCGACGCCGACAACGAGGCGCGCCTCTATCGCCTGTTCGCCGAACGGCTGCCGAAGGCCGCGATCGTCAGCATCGCGCACCGCGAGTCGCTCGCCGCGTTCCACGTCGGCACGATCAACGTCGAGCGCGTGAACGACGACGACAAGGTCGCCGCGTGAGCGCACGCGCCGCGCCCATCGCACGGATCGCGCTGATCACCGGCGCAGGTTCGGGGATCGGCGCGGCGCTCGCGCGGCGGCTCGCGGCGCCCGGCGTCGCGCTGGCGTTGCATGCGCGCGGCGCGGACGATGCGGCACGCGCGCGACTCGCAGACGTCGCCCATGCGTGCACGGCGGCCGGCGCGGAATGCCTGACACTGACCGGCGATCTCGGCGAGCCGGGTGTTGCCGCCGCGCTCGTCGACGCAACCGCCACGCGCTTCGGCGCGCTCGACCAGCTCGTCGCGAACGCCGGTTTCGCCGCACGGCAATCCTTTTCCGATCTTTCCGCGGACGCGCTCGCGTCCGCCTTCGCGGCGATGCCCGGCGCGTTCTCCGCGCTCGCGGGCCGCGCGCGGCCGCTGCTCGAAGCGTCGGCCGCGCCGCGGATCGTCGCGGTCAGTTCGTTCGTCGCGCACCGCTACCGCGCCGATGCGCCGTTCGCGGCCACCGCCGCCGCGAAGGCCGCGCTCGAATCGCTGGTGCGTAGCGCGGCCGCCGAATTCGCCGCGCACGGCATCACCGTCAACGCGGTCGCGCCGGGTTTCACGCGCAAGGATCACGGGCCGAGCGCCGGCAACGCCGCCGCGTGGGCGCAGGCCGAACAGGCGACGCCGCTCGGCCGGATCGCCGATCCCGGCGACGTCGCCGCGCTGATCGCGTTCCTGCTGTCGGACGCGGCGCGGCAGATCACCGGCCAGGTCATCCACGTCGACGGCGGCCTGACGCTCTGACGCGTCGCCCTTCCGTCCGCCCTTTCCGCACGAACCCGAAGCCGCCTTTTTGGCGGGCAGGATCGCGCCCGTAAAATAGCCGCGACGCGGCAGCGCGTGACCAGACGAGGCGACAGGGGCGGCAAGCATGCAGGCATTCCAGTGGTTCAACGAACTATCGACGCGCGAACGCCGGACGCTGTATGCCGGCTTCGGCGGCTATGCGGTCGATGCGTTCGACTTCATGATCTATTCGTTCCTGATTCCGACGCTGATCGCCACCTGGGGCATGACGAAGAGCGAGGCCGGGATGATCGCGACGAGCTCGCTGATCTCGTCGGCGATCGGCGGCTGGGTCGCCGGCATCCTCGCCGACCGCTACGGCCGCGTGCGCGTGCTGCAGTGGACGATCGCGACGTTCGCGCTGTTCACGTGCCTGTCCGGCTTCACGCATTCGTTCTGGCAGCTTCTTGCGACGCGCACGCTGCAGGGTTTCGGTTTCGGCGGCGAATGGTCGGTCGTGACGATCATGATGGCCGAGACGATCCGCTCGCCCGAGCATCGCGCGAAGGCCGTCGGCACCGTGCAGAGCAGCTGGTCGTTCGGCTGGGGCGCGGCCGCGATCCTCTACTGGGCGTTCTTCGCGCTGCTGCCCGAGCAGGTCGCGTGGCGCGCGTGCTTCTGGATCGGCATCGTGCCCGCGCTGTGGATTCTCTACATCCGCCGCAACGTCAGCGATCCCGACATCTACACGGCCACGCGCCGCGCGCGCGACGAAGGCCGCGTGTCGGGCCATTTCCTCGAGATCTTCTCGCCGCCGCACCTGCGTGCGACGCTGTTCGGCAGCGCGCTGTGCACCGGCATGCTCGGCGGCTACTACGCGATCACGACGTGGCTGCCCACCTATCTCAAAACCGTGCGCCACCTGTCGGTATTCAACACGAGCGGCTATCTGGTCGTGCTGATCGTCGGTTCGTTCGTCGGCTACGTGGTCGGCGCGATCCTGTCCGACCGGCTCGGCCGCCGCGCGTCGTTCATCCTGTTCGCGGTCGGCTCGTTCTCGCTCGGCATGGCGTACACGATGCTGCCGATCACCGATACCGCGATGCTGCTGCTCGGCTTCCCGCTCGGCATCGTCGTGCAGGGCATCTTCGCGGGCGTCGGCGCGTATCTGTCGGAGCTGTATCCGGGCGCGATCCGCGGCTCGGGCCAGGGATTCTGCTACAACCTCGGCCGCGGGCTGGGCTCGTTCTTCCCGATCCTCGTCGGCGCGCTGTCGCAGTCGATGTCGCTCGTGAAGGCGATCGGCCTCGTCGCGGGCGGCGGCTACCTGCTCGTGATCGTCGCGGCGCTCGTGCTGCCGGAAACGCGCGGCAAGTCGCTCGCCGACGATCCGGCCATCGCGTCGTGAGCCCCCGTTTCGTTCCGGACACCGCATGCACGCGATCGTTCTCGGCGCCGGCGTGATCGGCGTCACCACCGCCTGGCACCTGCGCGAAGCGGGCTGCGACGTCACCGTGATCGAACGCGAGGCCGACGTCGCGCAAGCGACGAGCCTCGGCAACGCGGGCGTGATCGCGCCCGGCTACGTGACGCCGTGGGCCGCGCCCGGGATGCCCGGCAAGATCCTCAAATATCTGTTCAAGCCCGCGTCGCCGCTGATCTTCAGGCCCACGCTCGACGCCGCGCAGTGGCGCTGGATCGCGCGCTGGCTGCGCGAATGCGAATTCGAGCGGTTTCGCGTGAACAAGCAGCGGATGCAGCGCATCGCGTATTACAGCCGCGCGTGCCTGCATGCATTTCGCGAACGTCATCCATTCGACTACGGCGCGAGCCGCGGCTACCTGCAACTGCTGCGCGGCGCCTTCGACGTCGAGATGGCGCAGCCCGCGCTGAAGGTGCTGCGCGACGCCGGCATCGCGTTTCGCGAACTGGATGCCGCCGGCTGCACCGCGATCGAACCGGGCCTGCGCTGGGCGCGGCAGGCGCCCGTCGGCGGTATCTACCTGCCCGACGACGAAGCAGGCGACTGCGCGCGCTTCACGCGCGAATTGCGGGCGCTGTGCGAAGCGAACGGCGTGACGTTCCGGTTTCGCACCGCGATTCGCGCGCTCGATGTCGCGGGCGGCAAGGCGCGCGGCGTGCGGGTCGACTCGCTCGACGCAGACGCCGCCGCCCGGCGCGATGCGCTGCTCGCCGCCGACGCGATCGTCGTCGCGCTCGGCGTCGACAGCGCGGGCCTGCTGCGGCCGCACGGCATCGACGTGCCGCTGTATCCGGTGAAGGGCTATTCGGCCACGCTCGCGGTCGTCGACGATGAAAAGGCGCCGTGCGCCGCGCTGATGGACGAATCGCTGAAGACCGCGATCACGCGCTTCGGCCCGACGCTGCGCGTCGCCGGCACCGCGGAGCTCGGCAACCGCCGGCTGGCATTGCGGCAGCAGGCGCTCGACACGCTGATGAAGGTGCTCGACGACTGGTTCCCGCACGCGGCCGATCGCGCGTCGGCGCGTTTCTGGGTCGGCCGCCGGCCGATGACGCCCGATGGCCCGCCGCTGCTCGGCGCGAGCGGGATCGACGGCCTCTGGCTCAACGTCGGCCACGGCTCGACGGGCTGGGCGATGTCGATGGGGTCGGGAAAGGTGGTCGCGGATCTCGTCACCGGACGGACGCCGGAGATCGATCTGGCCGGGCTGACGCTCGCGCGCTACGGGCGCTAGCCCGGACCTCGGGCAGCATTGGCGACGCGATGCCGCGACACGCCTGGCTGCGACATCACCGCAAGCGTGACCGGCCCGCGCGAGGCATCGCCGGTCCGGCTCAACCCGCCGCCGCGCCGTCCGCCCGTGCAATCGGCACCGACACGATCGGCCGATTCGACACACCTTCGTGCGACAGCCGGCTTTCGAACAGGGTGAGCGCGTCGAACCGCAACGCGACCGGCCGTTTCACCGCACCGCCGTGCGCCGGCTGTCCGAGCGCATCGTGCGGCAGCCGCGCGAGCGTCACGTGCGGGCGGAACGGCCGCCGGTCGGCCGGCACGCCAAGCTCGCGCAGCGTCGCCGACAGCCCGGCATTCAACGCCGCGCACGCCGGTTCGGCGGCCAGTTCCGCGACGATCAGCCGTGCGCGCGGCAGGCTCGGCCACCACGCGATCCGTTCGACCGGCATCGACGGCAGCGCATGCTCGGCCGCGAGCGCCGGCAAGCAAGCGGCCAGCGCGTCGCACCGCGCCCGTTCGATCGCGCCGACGAACGCGAGCGTCATATGCAATTGCGCAGGCAGCGGGCGCCGCGCGCCATGGGTGACCGGCAACGCGTGCAGCGCGTCGCGCGATGCCGCATCGGGCATCAGCGCGACGAACACGCGCAGCCGGTCGCCGTTCATGACTCGTTCGCCACCGCGCGCGGCGCGCGCGCCACATCGGCCGACGCCGGACGCTGCGGCAACGGGCCGTGCTCGCCCCACACGTCGGCCGGCAGCACGCGCGCGAGTTCGGGGATCGTGTTGCGCGTGAACACCGGATCGGCGACGCCTGCCGCACGCTGGCGGCGATAGTCGGCCCACGCGGCGTGCGCGTACTTGCCAAGCGCGAGGATCGCGATCAGGTTGATGATCGCCATCAGCCCCATGCTCGTATCGGCCATCGCCCATACGAGCGGCAGTTGCCCGACGCTGCCGAACATCACCATGCCGAGCACGGCGATGCGGAACAGCGGCAGCACGCCGCGCCGCTTCGTGATGAATTCGACGTTGCCTTCCGCATACGCGTAGTTGCCGATCACCGACGAGTACGCGAAAAAGAAAATCGCGACGGCCATGTAGATGCCGCCCCAACCGCCGACGTGGCTCGAGATCGCGCGCTGCGTGAGCGCTGCGCCCTCCATCCCGGTGCCGAGCGCGTACTGGCCCGACAGCAGGATCACGAACGCGGTCGCGCTGCAGATCACGATCGTGTCGACGAACACGCCAAGCATCTGAATCAGCCCCTGCACGACCGGATGCCGCACGCTCGCGGTCGCGGCCGCGTTCGGTGCACTACCCATGCCGGCCTCGTTCGAGAACAGCCCGCGTTTCACGCCCATCGCGACCGCCTGGCTGACCGCATAGCCCGTCAGGCCGCCCGCCGCCTGCTCGAGCCCGAACGCGCTCTTCACGATCAGCGCGATCACGCCCGGCACCAGCGCCGCGTGCGTCGCGACCGCGTATACGGCCAGCGCGAGGTAGCCGATCGCCATCACCGGCACGATCACCTGCGCGACCGACGCGATGCGGCGAATGCCGCCGAAGATGAGCGGCGCGGTGAGCAATACGAGGCCGAGGCCGACCGTCTCGCGGCTCCAGCCGAATGACGTGTGAAACGCATCGGCGATCGCATTGGCCTGCACCGCGTTGAACACGAAGCCGAACGCGAGGATCAGCGACAGCGAGAACAGCACGCCGAAGCCGCGCGAGCGCAGGCCCGTCTGGATGTAGTACGCGGGGCCGCCGCGATAGCTGCCGTCCGGGTGCGACACCTTGAAGATCTGCGCGAGCGTCGCCTCGACGAACGCGGACGACATCCCGACGAGCGCGGTCATCCACATCCAGAAGATCGCGCCCGGCCCGCCGACCGTCAGCGCGACCGCGACGCCGGCGATGTTGCCGGTGCCGACGCGGCTCGCGAGCCCGGTCGCGAACGCCTGGAACGACGAGATGCTGCCCGGCTCGCCCTTGCTGCCGACCAGCTTCACGCTCAGGAGCAGCGCCTTCAGCTGGATCATCCGGAACCGCAGCGTGAACCACGCGCCCACGCCGAGCAGCAGCGCGATCAGCACGTAGTTCCACAACACGCCGTTGACGGCGTCGATCAGCCCTTGCACGAATGCTTCCATCCAGAATCCTTGTAAATAGGGTCAGTCATGTGCGGCGACCGCGCGAATGCGGCCGGAGGGGCGACATGATATGACAGTTTTCAAGGATTATTACAAAATGAAAGAAATTGAGATGACGAAAAATCGACGCCGGATGTCATCAGATTAGGCGACGCTATGGGCAAATGACGAGGAGGGCCGGCATCGCGGACAAGCGCGCGGCCGGCCTCGGAAGCTGAAGAACATCGGCCCCGCCATGCGCAGACCATAAAAAAAACCGGGCGCCCTCTCGGACGCCCGGCTTTCACGAAACCCGCTCGCGCTTCGACTCAGCGCGGCAGTTCCGAATGCCCCATCAGGTACGCATCGACCGAGCGCGCGCACTGGCGGCCTTCGCGGATCGCCCACACCACGAGCGACTGGCCGCGACGCATGTCGCCTGCCGCGAACACCTTGTCGACCGACGTGTAGTACGAACGATCGCCTTCGGTCGCCGCGCGCGCATTGCCGCGCGCATCCTTCGCGACGCCGAACGCGTCGAGCACCGGCGCCGCCGGCTGCGTGAAGCCCATCGCGAGCAGCACGAGGTCGGCCTTCATCTCGAACTCGGAACCCGGCACTTCCTGCATCTTGCCGTCCTTCCACTCGACGCGCACCGCGATCAGCTTCTCGACCTTGCCGTTCTTGCCTTCGAGACGCTTCGTCGCGACCGCCCAGTCGCGCTCGCAGCCTTCCTCGTGCGACGACGACGTGCGCAGCTTGATCGGCCAGTACGGCCACACGAGCGGCTTGTTTTCCTCTTCCGGCGGCTGCGGCAGGAGCTCGAACTGCGTGACCTGCTTCGCGCCGTGACGGTTCGACGTGCCGACGCAGTCCGAACCCGTATCGCCGCCGCCGATCACGATCACGTGCTTGCCCTTCGCCAGCAACTGGTCGGGGAGCTTGTCGCCTGCGTTCACGCGGTTCTGCTGCGGCAGGAAGTCCATCGCGAAATGCACGCCCGCGAGCTCGCGGCCCGGCACCGGCAGGTCGCGCGGCGTTTCCGAACCGCCGGCGATCACGACCGCGTCGAATTCTTCCTTCAGCGTGTCCGGCGAAATGGTTTCCTTCGCGAGGCTGCCGATCGACTCGGGCAGCGGATCCTTGCCGATGAACACGCTGGTGCGGAACGTCACGCCTTCCGCCTCCATCTGACGCATGCGGCGGTCGATCAGCCACTTCTCGAGCTTGAAGTCGGGAATCCCGTAACGCAGCAGGCCGCCGATGCGATCGTTCTTCTCGAACACCGTCACGTCGTGACCGGCACGCGCGAGCTGCTGCGCGGCGGCGAGGCCTGCAGGGCCCGAACCGACGACCGCCACCTTCTTGCCCGTCTTGTGCGCGGCCGGCTGCGGCTTCACCCAGCCTTCCGCCCAGGCCTTGTCGATGATCGCGTGCTCGATCGACTTGATGCCGACCGGGTCGTCGTTGATCCCGAGCGTGCACGCGGCTTCGCACGGCGCCGGGCAGATGCGGCCCGTGAACTCCGGGAAGTTGTTGGTCGAGTGCAGGACTTCGATCGCCTGCTGCCAGTCCTGGCGGTAAACGAGATCGTTGAAGTCCGGGATGATGTTGTTGACCGGGCAGCCGTTGTTGCAGAACGGGATGCCGCAATCCATGCAGCGCGCGCCCTGGACCTTCGCGTCCGCGTCGGTCAGTGCCGCGACGAATTCCTTGTAGTGCTTCACGCGCGTGAGCGGTGCTTCGTACGCCTCGTGGCGGCGTTCGAACTCCAGAAAACCGGTTGCCTTGCCCATAAGGTGCTCTTCTGTTCGGTGTATCAGGTGGGGGAGCCGCGCGCGGCCGTCAGGCGCGCGCGGCATTCGCTATGTCGTTCGTCGCTCAGGCGGCCAGCACTTCCTTCGCCGCCTTCTTCGCACCGATCTCGCCCAGCGCGCGCTTGTATTCGTGCGGGAACACCTTCACGAACTGGCGGCGCGCCGCGTCCCAGTTTTCCAGCAGCGACTTCGCGCGCGGCGAACCCGTGAACTGGAAATGACGCTCGACGAGCCCCTTGAGCAGCGCTTCGTCCGTCGTGCCTGCGTGCCAGAGCGCGCGGTCGACCGTGCGTTCCTGCTCGGCCTGCTGCAGCACCGGCTCGAGCGCGACCATCGACTTGTTGCACTTCGCCGCGAACGTGCCTTCCGGATCGTAGATGTACGCGAGACCGCCCGACATGCCGGCCGCGAAGTTGCGCCCGGTCTCGCCGAGCACGACGACCGTACCGCCCGTCATGTATTCGCAACCGTGGTCGCCCGTGCCCTCGACGACCGCCGTCGCACCCGAGTTGCGCACGCAGAAGCGCTCGCCGGCCACGCCGCGGAAGAAGGCTTCGCCTTCGATCGCGCCGTACATCACCGTGTTGCCGCAGATGATGTTTTCCTCGGACTTGCCGCGGAAGTCGTTGGTCGGACGGATGATGATCCGGCCGCCCGACAGGCCCTTGCCGACGTAGTCGTTGCCGTCGCCGACGAGGTCGAGCGTCACGCCCTTCGCGAGGAACGCGCCGAAGCTCTGGCCGGCCGTGCCCTTCAGCTGGATGTGCACCGCGTCGTCGGCCAGGCCGTCGTGGCCGTGCTGCTTCGCGATCACGCCCGACAGCATCGCGCCGACCGTCCGGTTCACGTTGCGCACCGGCTGGATGAACGACACGTGCTCGCCGTTCTCGATCGCGGCCTTCGCCTTCTCGATCAGCACGTGGTCGAGCGCGCGTTCGAGGCCGTGATCCTGCACGTCGACGTGACGGCGCGCGACGTCCTCGCATTCTTCCGGCTGGTAGAACACGCGCGAGAAGTCGAGGCCCTTCGCCTTCCAGTGCTCGATGCCCTTGCGCGTATCGAGCAGGTCGGCGCGGCCGATCAGGTCGTCGAACTTCGCGATGCCGAGCTGCGCCATGATCTCGCGCACTTCCTCCGCGACGAAGAAGAAGTAGTTCACGACGTGCTCGGGCTGGCCCTTGAACTTCGCACGCAGCACCGGGTCCTGCGTCGCGACGCCGACCGGGCACGTGTTCAGGTGGCACTTGCGCATCATGATGCAGCCCTCGACGACGAGCGGCGCCGTCGCGAAGCCGAATTCGTCCGCGCCGAGCAGCGCGCCGATCACGACGTCGCGGCCCGTCTTCATCTGGCCGTCGGCCTGCACGCGGATGCGGCCGCGCAGGCGGTTCAGCACCAGCGTCTGCTGCGTTTCGGCGAGGCCGAGTTCCCACGGCGTGCCCGCGTGCTTGACCGACGACAGCGGCGACGCGCCCGTGCCGCCGTCATGGCCGGCGATCACGACGTGATCGGCCTTCGCCTTCGCGACGCCGGCCGCGACCGTGCCCACGCCCACTTCCGACACGAGCTTCACGGAGATGCTCGCGCTCGGGTTCACGTTCTTCAGGTCGTGGATCAGTTGCGCCAGATCCTCGATCGAGTAGATGTCGTGGTGCGGCGGCGGCGAGATCAGGCCGACGCCCGGCACCGAGTAACGCAGCTTGCCGATGTATTCGGACACCTTGTGGCCCGGCAGCTGGCCGCCTTCGCCCGGCTTCGCGCCCTGCGCCATCTTGATCTGGATCTGGTCGGCCGACGCGAGGTACTCGGCGGTGACGCCGAAGCGGCCCGACGCGACCTGCTTGATCTTCGAGCGCAGCGAATCGCCGTCCTTCAGCGCAATGTCGCTGACGATCTCGTCGCCGATCACCGACTTCAGCGTCTCGCCCGCCTTGATCGGAATGCCGCGCAGTTCGTTGCGATAGCGCTTTTCGTCCTCGCCGCCTTCGCCGGTGTTCGACTTGCCGCCGATCCGGTTCATCGCGACCGCGAGCGTCGCGTGCGCTTCGGTGCTGATCGAACCGAGCGACATCGCGCCCGTCGCGAAGCGCTTGACGATCTCCTTCGCCGGCTCGACGTTTTCGATCGGGATCGCCCTGGTCGGCTCGACCTTGAACTCGAATAGGCCGCGGAACGTCATGTGACGCTTGGTCTGGTCGTTGATCAGGTGCGCGTATTCCTTGTACGTCTGGTACGAGTTGCTGCGCGTCGCGTGCTGCAGCTTCGCGATCGAATCCGGCGTCCACATGTGGTCTTCGCCGCGCACGCGGTACGCGTACTCGCCGCCCGCGTCGAGCATGTCGCGCAGCACCGGGTTGTCGCCGAATGCGTCGCGGTGCAGGCGGATCGCCTCTTCCGCGACTTCGAACAGGCCGATGCCGCCGACCTTCGACGCCGTGCCCTTGAAGTACTTCTCGACGAGGTCGCTCGACAGGCCGAGCGCTTCGAAGATCTGCGCGCCCGTGTACGACATGTACGTCGAGATGCCCATCTTCGACATCACCTTCTGCAGGCCCTTGCCGACCGCCTTCGTGAAGTTGTAGACGGCCTTCTCCGGCGACAGGTCGCCCGGCAGCCCCTCGGCCATCTTCGCGAGCGTTTCCATCGCGAGGTACGGGTGCACGGCTTCCGCGCCGTAGCCCGCGAGCAGTGCGAAGTGGTGCGTTTCACGTGCGGAGCCCGTCTCGACGACGAGGCCCGTGCTCGTACGCAGCCCTTGCTGGACGAGGTGCGTGTGGATCGCCGACGTGGCGAGCAGCGCCGGAATCGCGACGTGCTCGGCATCCGTCTTGCGGTCCGACACGATCAGGATGTTGTAGCCCGACTTCACCGCGTCGACGGCTTCCGCGCACAGCGACGCGAGGCGCGCCTCGATGCCTTCCTTGCCCCACGCGACCGGGTAGCAGATGTTCAGCTCGTATGCGCTGAACTTGCCGCCCGTGTACTGGTCGATCGCGCGGATCTTCGCGATGTCCTTGAAATCGAGCACCGGCTGCGACACTTCGAGCCGCATCGGCGGGTTGATGTTGTTCGTGTCGAGCAGGTTCGGCTTCGGGCCGATGAACGACACGAGCGACATCACCATGTTCTCGCGGATCGGGTCGATCGGCGGGTTCGTCACCTGCGCGAACAGTTGCTTGAAGTAGTGATAGAGCGTCTTGTTCTTGTTCGACATCACCGCGAGCGGCGAGTCGTTGCCCATCGAACCGACGGCTTCCTCGCCCTGCTGCGCCATCGGCGCCATCAGGAACTTCAGGTCTTCCTGCGTGTAGCCGAACGCCTGCTGGCGGTCGAGCAGCGCGGCGCCCTGCGTGCGGCCGGCCGCGACTTCCTCGGCCTTCGGCTCGATCTCGTCGAGCTTGATGCGCACGGCGTCGATCCAGCTCTTGTACGGCTTCGCGTTCGCGAGGTTGTCCTTCAGTTCCTTGTCGTCGATGATGCGGCCGTGTTCCATGTCGATCAGGAACATCTTGCCCGGCTGCAGGCGCCACTTCTTGACGATCTTCGATTCGGGGATCGGCAGCGTGCCGGCTTCCGACGCCATGATGACGAGGTCGTCGTCGGTCACGATGTAGCGCGCCGGGCGCAGGCCGTTACGGTCGAGCGTCGCGCCGATCTGGCGGCCGTCGGTGAACGCGATCGCAGCCGGGCCGTCCCACGGCTCCATCATCGCGGCGTGATATTCGTAGAACGCGCGGCGGTTCTCGTCCATCAGCGTGTGCTGTTCCCACGCTTCCGGGATCATCATCATCACCGCGTGCACGAGCGGGTAGCCGGCCATCACCAGCAGCTCGAGACAGTTGTCGAACGAGGCGGTGTCCGACTGGCCCGGGTAGATCAGCGGCCACAGCTTCGGCAGATCGTCGGCCAGCACGTGCGACGCGATCGCGCCGGTACGCGCGTTCAGCCAGTTCACGTTGCCCTTCACGGTGTTGATCTCGCCGTTGTGCGCGATCATCCGGTACGGGTGAGCGAGTTCCCACGCCGGGAACGTGTTGGTCGAGAAGCGCTGGTGCACGAGCGCGAGCGCGGACACGACGCGCTCGTCCTGCAGGTCGCGGTAGTACACGCCGACCTGGCCGGCCAGCAGCAGGCCCTTGTAGACGACCGTGCGCGCCGACATCGACGGCACGAAGTATTCCTTGCCGTGCTTGAGCTTCAGCGCCTGGATGCGGTGGCTCGCCGTCTTGCGGATCACGTACAGCTTCCGCTCGAGCGCGTCCGTCACCATGATGTCCTTGCCGCGGCCGATGAAGATCTGGCGGATCAGCGGCTCGCTCGCCTTGACCGTCGGCGAGATCGGCATCGCATGGTCGACCGGCACGTCGCGCCAGCCGAGCACGACCTGGCCTTCGGCCTTCACCGTGCGCTCGAGCTCCTGCTCGCACGCGAGACGCGACGCGTTTTCCTTCGGCAGGAAGATCATCCCGACCCCGTATTCGCCGGCCGGCGGCAGGTCGACGCCCTGCTTCGCCATTTCCTCGCGATAGAACGCGTCCGGAATCTGGATCAGGATGCCTGCGCCGTCGCCCATCAGCGGATCGGCGCCGACCGCGCCGCGGTGATCGAGGTTCTCGAGGATCTTCAGGCCCTGCTGGATGATCTCGTGGCTCTTCTTGCCTTTGATGTGAGCGACGAAGCCGACGCCGCAGGCGTCGTGTTCGTTTTGCGGGTCGTACAGACCTTGTGCGGCGGGCACCGCGGCGAGCGGCTGCTGGTGGTCGTTCATGGGGACACCGTCGTAAAGGGGGCCTGGAGGCCGTTGAACCGTTTTCTTGTTGCCGTCGATCCCGCTTCCCGAGGGAGACGGCGCGGCCGACAGTGGTTGGGCAAGCTTCGCCCGGGCCACCGGAATTCGGAATATACGCGACGAATCAAGGGAATAGCAACAAAAACCGCTTGATCGAACCCCAATTAAACCAATGCCTCGATCCGGTGCCGTTTTATTGGGGACGTATCGTTTTGGTGCAAAAAGAAGCGGCGCCCGCAGCGCCGCTCCTGGCCCGCCTTTCCGGCATTACTGCTGGATCGGCGGCGTGTTCTCGCGCACCTTTCTGGGGCGTCCGCGCGGCAACGGCGAGACGCGCCGGTTGGCGGTGCGCGCCGCCCACTCGCGGTAATTCTCGCCGCCGAGCACCCAGCCCTTCAGCGTCGCCTGCTGCAACTGGTCGGCCTGCCGCTCGTCGAGCGGCTGCTCGCACAGCTCCTTGTACGCGCGCTGGCGGTCGAACGGCGTGTTGCCGAGCGCCCAGTAGAGCGGATGGTCGGTGATCAGGCTGTCGACGGTGAGCCCGACGTGATGCCGGTAGCTCGACCAGCGATAGGCCTCGGGCGTCGCGACGAGCTGCGAACGCACCGGGCTCATCTCGACCACGCGGCTCGCGAGGAGGAAATAGCGCTCGCCTTCAATCACCGTCGCGCGATAGCGGCCTTCCCACAGGGTGCCGCGCCGCGAATAGCGCCGGTTGAAATGCGCGACGTAGCGACGGCCGACGGCCTGCATCGCCTTCGGCAGGCTGGCCTCGTCGCTGGGGGTCACGAGCAGTTGCACCTGGCGCGGCAGCAGCACGTAGGCATGCACCGACAGGTGATGATCGCGTGCGGCGGCCTTCAGGCAATCGATGAAGAGTTCGTAGTCCTGGTCGTCGACGAACGCGGGTTGCTGATCCAGGCCGCGCAGTATCACGTGCTGCGGCTGGTCGGGAACGTAGAGTCGTGCTAACCGTGCCATGCTGAATGTCCGTTTGAACGCGTTAGGAAATACCCGGAGGTCCGAAAATGCGCACCTGCGTAGAATGCCTGTCCTGTCAGGGCGCGGAAGCGTACGGTCGTGCGAATCCTAGGGTGAAAACTCTAACTTACGAGCTTGTTTGGTTTTAAACGCAGTCGTCATAATGAGCACGCCTTTGATCGGAGGAGACACAATGAAACGAAAACTGGCCATTACGGGGGCCGCAGCGCTCGCATTCACGTTAGCGGGCGGTCCGGCACACGCACAATCCGCAGGCGATTTCTACGTCAGCACCGGCTGGCTGCACCTTTCGCCGCAGGACAGCAGCGACCCGCTGTTCGTCTATGGCGTAGGCGGCACGCCCATCAACCAGTCGATTCCCAATACCGGCGCCGGCATCAACGACGCCGATACGCTCGGGCTCGCAGCTGGCTACTTCGTCACCGACCATATCTCCACCGAGCTCGTCATGGGGATACCGCCGAAGTTCGACATCACCGGCAAGGGTCAGTTCGAAAGATTCGGCGTGCTCGGCCGTGCGTACCAGTGGAGCCCCGCCGTACTGCTTCGCTACCACTTCAACGACGCCAACGCGAAGTTCCGTCCGTATGTCGGCATCGGCGCGACGTACGTCTGGTTCACCGGCGCGAAGATCACGAACGGCAGCTTCGAGAACGGCGTGCTCGGCGGCCCGACCAGCGCGACGACCAGCAACCAGTGGGCGCCCGTCTTCAACGCCGGCTTCACGTACAACTTCACGAAACACTGGTTCGCCGGCCTGTCGCTCTCGTACATCCCGGTCAGCGTGACCGCGACCTTCACGACGGCCCGCCGCACGCCGGTCGGCACGCTGACGGAAACGTCGAAGGCCCACATCTCGCTGAACCCGATCGTCACGTACCTGAACGTCGGCTATCGCTTCTAAGCGTAGTCGAATATTTGGGGAATGGTTAATCCTGCTGCAATTTGTAGCGGAATTTTCCTGGCGTAACGTCTCCACGATGCAAAACGCCCCGGCGGGCATCCCGCCAGGGCGTCGTTTTTTCGCGTCGGGCACGTTTCGGGCAAGGGTTTCACCGGGCACCGCCGCCGCCCCGGCCGTCAGACGACGTCGATGTCGTCCAGCGCATCGGGCGCGATCAGGTCGATACGGTCCGTGCAGACGGCATCGACGCCCCAGCGCGCAAGCTCGCGCGCCCGTTCGAGGTCGTTCACCGTGTAAACCAGGATGCGCAATCCGGCGCGCTTGATCGCGCGCACGAGCGGTTCGTCGAGCCGGGTGTGGTCTGCGTGCAACGATACGCAGTCGAGCGCGTCGATCACCTGCGCGCGCCAGTCGTCCGGCACGACTTCGTAGAGCATCCCGCGCGGCAGCGTGGGCGCGCTCGCGCGTGCCTGTCGCAGCGCGTCGAACGAGAACGACGACAGCAGCGGCGCCACGGCGGCGCCGCGCCAGTATGCGGCCGCGTCGGCCGCCACGCGTTGCCCGGTTTCGCGCTCGCGCCCCGGGCACGGCTTGATCTCGACGTTCGCGGCCAGCCCGTGCGCGATGCAGCGCGCCGCCGCCGCCTCGAGCGTCGGCATCCGCTCGCCCGCGAAGCGCGCATCGCGCCACGCGCCCGCGTCGAGCGCGGCCAGCGCCGCATAACGCATGCCTGCCGCCGCGCCATGGCCGTTCGACGTCCGGTCGACCGTGTCGTCGTGCAGCAGGAAGGTCACGTCGTCGGCCGACAGCTTCGCGTCGAACTCGACCATCCGGTGACCGCGCCGCGCGCCCTCGTCGAGCGCGGCCAGCGTGTTCTCCGGCGCGAGCGTGCCACCGCCGCGATGGGCGACGACGCGCGGATAGGGCCAGTCGGTACGGATCGTCATCGTCGGTCTCCGTCGGTCCAACGGTTTCAGCCGGCACGCCTGCCGGTCTCGGGATCGAAGAAATGCAGCCGGTGCGCGGGCAGCGCGGCCGCCAGCGCCGTGCCGCGCGCGGGGCGGTCCGCGTGCGGCAGGCGCACCGCGACGTCGTGATCGCCCCAGCGGCCGTGTGCGAGATTGTCCGCGCCGAGCAGTTCGCACGAATCGACCGGCAGCGTCGCGTGCGCCGCGCCCGGCTGCGGCGTCATGTGTTCGGGACGCACGCCGAGCACCCAGTCGCGCCCGGTGGCGATCTCGCTGCCGATGCCGGGCGCGCCGGCGACCGGCAAAGCCGGACCGCCGCCCGCGACGGTGAAGGTCGCGCCGTCTTCCGACAGCCGGCCATGCAGCAGGTTCATCGCGGGCGAGCCGATGAACCCCGCGACGAACACCGTCGCCGGCTTCTCGTACACGTCGACCGGCGCGCCGATCTGCTCCGCGTAGCCGCGGTTCATCACGATCACGCGCTGCGCGAGCGTCATCGCCTCGATCTGGTCGTGCGTCACGTACACGCTCGTCGTCGCGAGCCGCGCATGCAGCCGCTGGATCTCGAGCCGCATCTGCACGCGCAGCTTCGCGTCGAGGTTCGACAACGGCTCGTCGAACAGGAATACCGACGGCTCGCGCACGATCGCGCGCCCCATCGCGACGCGCTGCCGCTGGCCGCCCGACAGTTCGCGCGGCCGCCGCGCGAGCAGCGGCTCGAGCTCGAGGATCTTCGCGGCCGCGGCCACCCGCGAATCGATCGTCGCGCGCTCGATCCCGCGAATCTTCAGCCCGTAGCCCATGTTCTGCGCGACCGTCATGTGCGGGTACAGCGCATAGTTCTGGAACACCATCGCGATGTCGCGGTCCTTCGGCTCCAGCGCGTTGACGACCCGGTCGCCGATCGCGATCTCGCCGTCGGTCACGCTCTCGAGCCCCGCGATCATCCGCAGCAACGTCGACTTGCCGCAGCCCGACGGGCCGACCAGCACGATGAATTCGCCGTCGGCGATCTCCACGTCGATGCCGTGCAGCACGTGCTGCTTGCCGTCGTAGGATTTCCTGACGCCCTTCAAGCTCAGCGCAGCCATACCTGGTCCTTCTCCCGGTTACCGTCGGTCGTTCATTTCTCGGAATCGACGAGGCCGCGCACGAACCAGCGCTGCATCGCCAGCACGACGACGAGCGGCGGAACCATCGCCAGCAGCGTCGCCGCCATCACGTATTGCCATTCGGTCGCGGCGTCGCCGCTCGCGATCATCGTCTTGATGCCCACCACGGCCGTCGACAGCGACGCTTCCGTCGTGATCAGGATCGGCCACAGATACTGGTTCCAGCCGTAGATGAACGTGATCACGAACAGCGCCGCGATACTCGTCTTCGACAGCGGCAGCACGACGTCCCAGAAAAAGCGCAGCGGCCCCGCGCCGTCGATGCGCGCGGCATCCATCAGCTCGTCCGGCAGCGTCATGAAGAACTGGCGGAACAGGAACGTCGCGGTCGCCGATGCGATCAGCGGCAGCGTGAGCCCCGCGTAGGTGTTCGTCAGGTGCAGCGTCGACACGACCTGCACGGTCGGGAAGATCCGCACTTCCACCGGCAGCATCAGCGTGACGAAGATCAGCCAGAACGCCGTGTTGCGAAACGGAAAGCGGAAATAGACGATCGCGTACGCGGACAGGATCGACACCGCGATCTTGCCGACCGCGATCCCGAGCGCCATCGCGAAGCTGTTCACGAGCAGGCGGCCGAACGGCGCCGTCGTGCCGCCGCTGCCGTGCCCCCAGATGTACGCGACGTTCTCGAACAGGTGCGTGCTCGGCACGAGCGACAGCGGCACCGTGAACACTTCCTGCGCGTTCATCGTCGCCGCGCAGAACGCGACGTAGACAGGGAACACGATCAGCACGACGCCGGCGATCAGCACCGCGTGGCAGAACAGGTCGAAGCCCTTGCGATTTTCGATCATGCGTATTGCACCCTGCGTTCGACGAAGCGGAACTGGATCACCGTGAGCGCGACGACGATGATCATCAGCACGACCGACTGCGCGCCCGAGCTGCCGATGTCGAGCCCCTGGAAGCCCTCCGCGAAGATCTTGTAGATCAGCGTCTTGGTGCTCTGCGCCGGACCGCCGCCGGTGGCCGCGTCGATCACAGGGAACGTGTCGAAGAACGCGTAGACGAGGTTCACGACCAGCAGGAAGAAGCTCGTCGGCGACAGCAGCGGCAGCACGATGTTGAAGAAGCGCCGCACCGGCCCCGCGCCGTCGATCGCCGCCGCCTCGATCAGCGAGCGCGGGATCGCCTGCAGCCCCGCGTAGAAGAACAGGAAGTTGTAGCTCACCTGCTTCCACACCGACGCCAGCACGACGAGGAACATCGCCTGCTCGCCGTTCAGCGCGTGGTTCCAGACGATGCCGCGCTTCGCGAGCGCATAGGTGATCAGGCCGATGCTCGGGTTGAACAGGAACGCCCACAGCACGGCCGCGATCGTCGGCGCGACCGCGTACGGCCAGATCAGCAGCGTGCGGTACGCGCGCGCGCCGCGGATCACGCGGTCGGCGCAGGCGGCCAGCAGCAGCGACACGACGAGGCCGCTCACCGTGACGAGCGAACTGAACACGAGCGTCGTGCGGAACGAATCGAGATACAGCGGATCGGCGAACAGGTGCGTGAAGTTCGCGAGGCCGACGAATTCGCTCGACGTGCCGAACGCGTCCTGCATCTGCGTGGACTGCCACAGCGCGACGCCGGCCGGCCACAGAAAGAACACGGCGGTGATCGCGAGCTGCGGCGCGATCAGCAGGTACGGCACGGCGCTCGTACCGAAACGGGAACGGGATTGCATCGCGGATATCCGGTCAGGCGAAACGGAAGGGAAAACGCGCCGCCGGACGGCACGCGCTCACGCGCGGCGCCGCCGGCGGCACGACGCGATGCGTGCTCAGCCGCCCGACTTCTCGAAGCGGCGCAGCAGCTCGTCGCCGCGCGACGCGGCCGAATCGAGCGCGTCCTTCGGCGACTTCTTCTGCGCCCAGACCTGTTCGAACTCCTCGTCGACGATCGTGCGGATCTGCGGCATGTTGCCCAGCCGCAGTCCCTTCGTGTACGGCAGCGGCGGCTTGTTCAGCATCTGCTTGATCGCGGTTTCGGCGCTCGGGTTCTTCGCGTAGAAGCCCTGCTGGCGCGTCAGGTCGTATGCGGCGGTCGTGACCGGCAGGTAGCCCGTGTCCTGGTGCCACTTCGCGGCGACGGGCGGCGAAGCCAGGTACGCGAGGAATTTGGCCACACCCTTGTAGGTCGCCGGATCCTTGCCGGCCAGCACCCACAGGCTTGCGCCGCCGATGATCGCGTTCTGCGGTGCGCCCTTCACGTTCGCGTCGTACGGCATCATCCCCGTGCCGTAGCTGAACTTCGCGAACTTCTGCACGTTCGCGAGCGCGCCCGACGACGTCGTCAGGATCCCGCAGTCGCCGCTGTAGAACTTCGCCGACGCTTCGTCCTTGCGGCCCGCGTACGTGAACGTGCCGTCCTTCGCCATTTGCTGGAGAAACGAAAGATGCGCGACCTGCTGCGGCTTGTTGAACTCGAGCACGGCATCGGTGCCGTCGAAGCCGTTGTTGCGGCTCGCGAACGGCAGCCCGTGCCACGCGCTGTAGTTTTCGAGCTGGATCCAGCCCTGCCACCCGGTCGTGAAGCCGCACGCCATGCCCGACTTGCGCAGTTTCTCGGCGTCGGCCTTCACGTCGGCCCACGTCTTCGGCGGCTGGTTCGGGTCCAGCCCGGCCTTCTTGAACGCGTCCTTGTTGTAGTACAGCACCGGCGTCGAGCTGTTGAACGGCATCGAGACGAGGTGGCCCGTCTTCGCGTCGCTGTAGTAGCTCGCGATGGTCGGCACGAACGCCTTTTCGTCGAGCGTCACGCCGGCCTGCTTGAACACGTCGTACACCGGCACGACCGCCTTCTTCGCCTGCATCATCGTCGCCGTACCGACTTCGTAGACCTGGAGGATCGCCGGCGCGTTGCCGCTGCGATAGGCCGCGATGCCGGCCGCGAGCGCCTGGTCGTAAGTGCCCTTGAAGACCGGCACGATCTTGTAATCGCTTTGCGACGCGTTGAACTGGTCGGCGATCGCGTTGACCCGCTCGCCGAGCGCGGCCTCCATCGCATGCCAGAACTGGATTTCCGTCGCGGCGAGCGCGACGTGCTGCGCGCCGAACAGCAGCGCGCCGCCGAGCGCGATCGAACGAACCAGTGTCCCCGCAGGCTTCTTCTTCATCGACCTCTCCTATGAAAACGTTACCAACAGCGTGTGCAACATTCCCGTCGCCATTGAACCGGCGAAGTCTAGTGATCGTTTATGACAGTCAGTTGTCGTTGATGACGAACAGCCGCTGATATTCCTTCAGCGCGAAGCGGTCGGTCATGCCGGCGATGTAGTGCGCGACGAGACGCGGCTGCTGCGCCGCGTCGTCGGACTGATACGGCGGCGGCAGCAGGCGCGGATCGTCGATGAACGCGTCGAACAGCCCCGTGACGACGCGTTGCGCCTTGCTCGCCATGCGCATCACCTTGTAGTGGCGATACAGGTTCTTGAACAGGAAGCGCTTGAGGGCCGCCGCCTGCGCGGCGACCTCGGGGCTATGCGACACGAGCGGCGGCGCGGCGCGCACGTCGTCGAGCGACGCGGGCGCGACGCGGGCGAGATTGCGCGTGGTCTCGTCGATCAGGTCGACGATCAGCGTGTTGATGATGCGGCGCACCGTCTCGTGCACGAGACGGCGGCCTTCGAGGTGCGGGAATTCGGCGAGCGCCGCTTCGTAGTGGCGCTGCCACAGCTCGACTTCCGCGAGCTGCTCGATCGTGATCAGCCCCGAGCGCAGGCCGTCGTCGACGTCGTGGTTGTTGTAGGCGATCTCGTCGGCGATGTTCGCGAGCTGCGCCTCGAGCGATGGCTGGCGGCCCCGCAGGAAGCGCTCGCCGAGCGCGCCGAGCTTGCGCGCATTCTCGCGCGAGCAGTGCTTCAGGATGCCTTCGCGCGTCTCGAAGCACAGGTTCAGCCCGTTGAACGCGCCGTAGTGCTCCTCGAGCTCGTCGACCACGGCGAGGCTCTGCAGGTTGTGCTCGAAGCCGCCGTGCTCGCGCATGCACGCATTCAGCGCGTCCTGCCCGGCATGGCCGAACGGCGTATGGCCGAGATCGTGCGCGAGCGAGATCGCTTCGACGAGATCCTCGTTCAGTCGCAGGTTGCGTGCGACCGAGCGCGCGATCTGCGCGACTTCGAGGCTGTGCGTGAGGCGGGTGCGGAACAGGTCGCCTTCGTGATTGACGAAGACCTGGGTCTTGTATTCGAGCCGGCGAAACGCGGTCGAATGGACGATGCGGTCGCGATCGCGCTGGAACTCGGTGCGCGCCGCCGGCGGCGGTTCAGGATGGCGGCGGCCGCGCGACTGCGACGCGTGCGCGGCATACGGAGCGAGATGGGCTTCCAGCGCCGCGAGCGTCGGCGGCTCGGCCACCGGCGCGGCGGATGCGCGGCTGGCTTCGGGCAGTGTGCTGCTGGATGTCTCGCTCACGTCTCCTCCATGTCGGCGGCGCCGGCGAATCCGGGCGCCGTTAGCCGGTCGTCTGCGCCAGTGTAGCGAATACCGCTTCGTCCGGCGCCTGCGTGATCAACGTATCGCCGAATCGCTTCAGCAGGATGAACTTGATCGCGCCGGCCTCGGCCTTCTTGTCGACGCGCATCAGATCCATGTAGCGCGCGTCGCCGAGCGCGGGCCCGCGGGTCGGCAGGTGCGCGGCCGCGATCACCGCATCGAGACGTTGCCGCGACGCTTCGTCGAGGAGGCCGAGCCGCACCGACAGGTCGCCCGCCATCACCATCCCGCAGCCGACCGCCTCGCCGTGCAGCCATTCGCCGTAGCCGAGCCCGGCCTCGATCGCATGGCCGAACGTGTGGCCGAAGTTCAGGATCGCGCGCAGGCCGCCTTCGCGCTCGTCGGCCGCGACGACGCTCGCCTTGATCTCGCATGAACGCTTCACCGCATGCGCGAGCGCCGCGGGTTCGCGACGGTTCAGCGCATCGACGTTCGCCTCGATCCAGTCGAAGAACTCGGCATCGGCGATCGCGCCCGTCTTGATGACTTCGGCGACGCCGGCCGCCAGTTCGCGATCGGGCAGCGTCGTCAGCGCGCCGATGTCCGCGATCACGGCCTGCGGCTGGTAGAACGCGCCGATCATGTTCTTGCCGAGCGGATGGTTGATGCCCGTCTTGCCGCCGACCGACGAATCGACCTGCGACAGCAGCGTCGTCGGCACCTGGATGAACGGCACGCCGCGCATGTAGCACGCGGCGGCAAAGCCGGTCATGTCGCCGACCACGCCGCCGCCGAGCGCGACGAGCGTCGTCCTGCGATCGGCGTGATCCGTCAGCAGGCCGTCGAAGATCAGGTTCAGCGTTTCCCAGTTCTTGTACGCCTCGCCGTCCGGCAGCACGACCGTCGACACGCGCTTGCCGAGCGGCGCGAGCGCCGCGCGCAGCGCGTCGCCGTAGAGCGGATCGACCGTCGTGTTCGTGACGATCGTGACGGACGAACCCTTGATGTGAGGCGAGAACAGCTCGGTGCGGCCGATCAGGCCGGCGCCAATATGAATCGGATAGGCGCGGTCGCCCAGATCGACGTTGACAGTAATCATGCTTGTAGCGGCTTGGCGATGACGCCGGCCAGTTCGAGTTGCATCAGCACCATGTTGACGAGGCCGTTGACCGACGGGCGGCCGGTCTCGATGACGAAATCCGCGCATTCGCGGTACAGCGGGTCGCGCACTTCATACAGCGCTTCGAGACGCCCCTTCGGATCTTCCGTCTGCAACAGCGGGCGGTTCTTGTCCTTGCGCGTGCGCAGCCACAGATCGTGCGGATTGGCGCGCAGGTAGACGACGATGCCGTGGCTTTTCAGGCTGTCGCGATTTTCCGGGCGCAGCACCGCGCCGCCGCCCGTGGCGAGCACGATGTTCTCGCGCTGCGTGAGATCGGCGATCACCTGCGTTTCACGATCGCGAAACCCGGCCTCGCCCTCCAGCTCGAAGATCACCGGAATGCGCGCGCCCGTACGGGCCTCGATTTCGTGGTCGGAGTCGAAGAACGTCCTGTCGAGACGACGCGCGACCGCACGGCCCACGGTGGTCTTACCCGCTCCCATAAGGCCGACGAAAAATACGTTTGCATGTGGGTCCCGCGCTTGCAACGGCTTCCTCTGCTTCAATCTTGCTGGTGTGTGGCGCAGCTTACTGGCAAAGCGGCTGCCTTGTCGAGCCTGCGCCGGCGGCTTCCGGCCCCGTTTTTTCGGCATCCGCGCCGCCCGCGCCGGGTGCGCCGCAACGCGCGTCGACGACGGTCGGCGTGATGAAGACGACCAGTTCGTGGCGCTGGTCGCGCTGCGCGCGGTGCCGGAAAAGCGCGCCCAGAAGCGGTATTTTGCCCAAGAGCGGCACCCGCGTCACATCGTTCCGGTTCAGTTGCTCGTAGATGCCGCCGATCGCGACCGTCCCGCCATTCTCGACTTCGACGCGCGTCTGCACGTGCTTCGTATGGATCGCGGGGCCCGCCGCGGTCGGCTCCCCGACGCTGTCCTTCGTCACGTCGAGATCGAGCACCACGCGCCCATCCGGCGTGATCTGCGGCTCGACCTCCAGCTTGAGCGTCGCGCGGCGGAACTGCACGCCGCTCATGCCATTACCGACCTTCGCCTGGTACGGGAGCTCGGAACCCTGCTCGACGATGGCCTTGACGCGGTCGGCCGTCACCACCCGCGGACGCGAAACGATCTGGCCCCGGCCCTGCGCCTCCAGCGCGCTCAGCTCGATGTCGAGTACGCGGCTGAGCGGCGCGGCGAACAGCGTGAAGCCGGCGGTGGCCGCGTCGAAGCCGCCGAGCGGCCGCGCGGCGAGATCGAGCGCGTTGCGCGTGTCCGCCGTGAAAGGCATGCCGTCGGCCGGCGACGGCCGCCCCTGCGCACGCAGCGCGACACGCGCGCCGAGGCTGCGCGAGAAACCGTGCTCGCCTTCGACGATGCGGGCCTCGATCCGGACCTGCCGCGACGGTCGGTCGATCGCATCGATCAGGCCGGCGATCTGCGCGATGCGCGGCGCGAGATCGGTCACGAACAGCAGGTTCGTGCGCGGATCGGCCGCCGCGGCGCCGCGCTTCGACAGCAGGCGTTGGCCGGTCGCGCCGGCCAGCAGCCGTTGCACGTCCTGCGCGCGCGGATAGTGCAGCACGAACGTACGGCTCGCGAGCGGCTCCAGATCGGCGGCCCGCGCGTGCATATCGAAGCGCTCGCGTTCGCGCGCAGCCAGCTCGGCTGCCGGGGTGACCCAGATCACGTTGCCGCGCCGGGACATCGCGAGCCCGTGCGTGTCGAGCAGCGTATCGAACGCGTCGCGCCAGCCGACATTGTTCAGACGTAACGTCACGGTGCCCCGCACCTGCTCGCCGACGACGATGTTGAGCCCCGTGAACCGCGCGATCGCGTCGAACGCAGCCGCGAGCCCGACGCCCTGCAGATTCAGCGAGATCCGCCGTGCGTCGTCCGCATCGCCCGGTTGCCGGGCCGCGGCGTCGCTCATCCGGGCTGGCGGCGCCAGCGGGATCGGCGGTCCCTCCAGCGCGGGGCCCGGTGCAGCGGTTTCCGTCTGCAGCGCCGCACGCGCCGCCTGTTCCAACGGCGGCGGGCCGGCGTCCTGCGCGACCGCGCCGTCCATGCCGTCAGCCACCTGCGGCGGCAAGCCCGGCACCGGCACATCCGTCGATCCGGCAGGCCACACCGCCGGCAGCGGCGGCAACGACGCGCTTGCGCCGGCCGCCATCATTCCGGCCCAGATGGCAAGCGCCCCACAACGGTACTTCGTCACGGCCGGCCTCCGTCGTCCAGGACGAGCCGCTGCGATCCGTCCGCCGTCGCGAGCATCACGGCCGCGCGCTCGACGCGCACCACGCGCGCGGCCCCCAACACCTCGCCCGGCGCAACGGTCGTGAACGTGCCGTCGCCGTCGTCGAACAAAGCGAGACCGGCACGCGCATCGCGAATCGTGCCGGCAAGGCGCGCGGCGTGCCCCGCCGCCTCGGCCAGGCCAGCCTCGCCGAACGGATCGGCGCCGGGCGCAACGGCGCGAACCGGCGTGTTGCCGTCCGCGGCCGATGTCGCCGGCAGCGCCGGAAACACGTCGATGGACATGTCCACCCGCTCCGCCGACACGCCACGCTCGATACGCAGCGCCGACGGAACGGCCAGCACCGGAAAGCGCGCCAGCCCGCCAACCAGATGCAGCAGCGCACTGAAACCGCCATCCGCGGCGATATGCACGGTGCGCCTGCCGTCCGGTGCCGCGCCATCGGCGCGCTGCGGTTCGATCGACACGCCGTGCAGCCCGCTGGACGCGGCCAGATCGGCCAGTTCCAGCATCAGCGCGGCCCACTCCGGCGCCGGCGGCAAACGATCGTCGCGCGTCGACGCATGATGCCCGTCGCGCCGTTGTGCGGCGGATGCAAGCATGCGTTGCGCGTCGGCCGCACGCGCCTGCGCCGCGGCAAGCAACGCGCGACTACGGGCAACCCCGCTCCAGTCGGCCGCATTTACCAGATGAATGCCGCCCGCCAGCACGGCCGCGAATACCAGCACGCAACCGGCGGCATGCACGGCCGCCGGCGACATGCGCGACACGCGGCCCGGCGCGGCGCCTTCGAGCGGTACCGGCCGATGCACGAGCGCCGTCATGCGTCGCCTCCCGATACCTTTCGCGACGACGTCGCGTCGTGCCAGCGCAACTGCACGGAGAACCGAAAAGACATCCCGGCCGCCGAAGCCGGCCCATCCGACGCCGGCTTCAACGTGTCTATATCGATCCGCCAGTCGCGCTGCTCGCGCGCCATCGCAGCGAGCCACCGCGCAGCCGCCCGGTAACTCGCGGCGCGCGCATCGAGCACGGCGCCGGTGGACGTCATGCGCAGCGCGTCGAGCCGGACATGATCGGCACGCACCTGCTTCAGGGTCGTCAGCAACCCCGCCACGCGCCGGTAGGGCGCGGCCAGCGCCGCCGCCTGCGCGTCGCGCCGCGCGACGGCGGCGGCGGCATGGGCGGCGCGCGTCGCGGCAGCCACCTGTGGCTGCAACTGCCGCAGCCGCGCCTCCACGCCGGCGCGCTCGGCGTCCACGCGCCACCGCGACAGCACGGCAGCGCCCGTCCACAGCCCGGCGCCGAGCACGCCGAGCAGCATCGCCACACTGAACTGCGCGGCCCGGCGGCGCCGCAACGCCTGCGCCAACCGCTCGCGGTACGGCAGCAGATTGAAGTCGCCGAGTACCGCCTGTACCGCCTGTACCGCCTGCCCGGCCGCACCCCCCGCGCCCTCGTTTGCCGCCACGTGACCGGCCATCATTCCCACACCCCGCGCAACGCCAGCCCGAACGCGACGGCAAACGCCGGGCCGCCCCGCACGCCGGCGCGCACGCACGGCTGCCCGTCCCAACCCGTGCAGTCGAACGGAACCACAGCCGTGCCGAGCACATCGCCAATCTCTGCGACGGACGTATCGAAGCGGGCGATACATCGCTCGTCCCCGGCGACGAGTACGCAATGGACGGCCCCGAACGAGCGCCGGCGCAACGCGTCGGGAAGCGCTTCCGGCAACGTGCCGGACAGCGTCAGCACCGGGATGGCCGACGGGCCCTCGATCCGCCAGCCGCGCACGCCTGCGTCGCAGAACCACAGCACGGCATAGGCGCGCTGCGCATCGGGTTCGAACTGCGCGGCATAGCGCAACGCACGCAGCACGGCGGCCGACTCGCCGTCGATCACCGTCAGGTCGATACCGGCCTGCGCGGCCACGTCGATCCGCCGCTCGAGCAGCGCCAGCGGCGCCACCGCCACCGCGATCTCGCCGGACCGCACGCCGCCGTAGTGCCGCCAGTCGAACGCGAGACTGTCCGGCGCCAGCCCCGAGAGGCGTTCGGCGGCCTGCCGCGCGGCGTCCGCGATGTCGCCGCGCCCGGCCAGATCGAGCGTCGCGGTGCGCATCTCGTTATCGTGCAGCGCCATCACGCCGCGCGCGTCGCACCGCACATCGGACGCCGACAGCCGCGACACGGCCGCCGCCAGCGATCGCGCGACCGCTGCCCAGCGCGCGTCTTCCGGCCCATCCGCCAGCCCGACCGGTTCCCGCTCGAGCCCCTCGACGCACACCTCCGTGCCCCTGCCGCGCCCGCTGACCACGGCGACCCTCACCTCATGCGCGCCGACGTCGATTCCCGTCGACCGGTGCCTGCCCTGTACAAACCGCGCCCCCCATCGTCCTGCCATCCCAGCCTCCCGAGATCGTCGCGGCCCACGCCGCGTTTCCGAGACCTGATTCTGCAAAGCGGCGCGCGCCGCCGACAGTCGGCCAAACGGCCAGAATGGGTTCGCGGCGGCCGTGCACGGACTATGCTGACGGCACGCCGATCCGCGGCTTTCCGACGGGCGGCCCCCGCGTCAGGGCCGGTCTTACCGGGCAGCTATAATCGCGGGACTGTTTTCCGGTATGCCTATGCAATCCACGACTCCTACGTCCCCGCCTCCCGCTCCGGAGCCGAAGAAGCGGCCCTGGTGGCTCAAAGTCCTGCTCGGCTTCGCCGCGATGTGCGTGGCCCTCGTCGTGGCCGGCGGCCTCGTGCTCGGCTACGCGCTCGTCGTGGCCTGGCCGAACATGCCGTCGCTCGACGCGCTGACCGACTACCGCCCGAAGGTGCCGCTGCGCATCTATACGTCCGATCACGTGCTGATCGGCGAATTCGGCGAGGAGCGCCGCGACGTCGTCCATTTCAAGGACGTGCCCGACTCGCTGAAGAAGGCGATCCTCGCGATCGAGGACGCGCGCTTCTACGATCACGGCGGCGTCGACCTCACCGGCATCATCCGCGCCGGCTTCGTCGCGCTGACGAACGGCCACGCGTCGCAGGGCGCGAGCACGATCACGATGCAGGTCGCGCGCAACTTCTTCCTGTCGAGCGAGAAGACCTACACGCGCAAGATCTACGAGATGCTGCTCGCGTACCGGATCGAGCGCGCGCTGACGAAGGATCAGATTCTCGAGGTCTACATGAATCAGATCTATCTCGGCCAGCGCGCGTACGGCTTCGCGAGCGCCGCGCGGGTCTATTTCGGCAAGGACCTGAAGGACATCACGCTCGCGGAAGCCGCGATGCTCGCGGGGCTGCCGAAGGCGCCGTCCGCGTACAACCCGGTCGTCAACCCGAAGCGCGCGAAGGTGCGCCAGGAATACATCCTCCAGCGGATGCTCGAGCTGAACTTCATCACGCGAGAGCAGTACGACGAAGCCTCCGCGCAGCCGCTCGTCGTCAAGGGGCCGGGCCGCGATTTCAGCGTGCACGCCGAGTACGTCGCCGAAATGGTCAGACAGATGATGTACGCGCAGTATCGCGAGGAAACCTATACGCGCGGCTTCAACGTCGTCACGACGATCGATTCCGCGGACCAGCAGGTCGCATACACCGCGCTGCGCAAGGGCATCATGGATTACGAGCGCCGCCACGGCTATCGCGGGCCGGAGGGCTTCATCGAGCTGCCGGCCGGTGCCGACGATCGTGAACAGGCGATCGACGACGCGCTGCTCGAGCACCCCGACAACGGCGAGCTGATCGCCGCGGTCGTGACGGCCGCGAGCCCGCGCCAGATCACGGTCGCGTTCATCGACGGCAGCAATGCGACGATCGACGGCGACAACCTGCGCTTCGCGTCGAGCGCGCTGTCCGCCAACGCGCAGCCGAACCGCCGCATCCGCCCCGGCGCGATCGTCCGCGTGGTGAAGAGCGATGCCGGCAAGTGGTCGATCACGCAGTTGCCGCAGGTCGAAGGCGCGTTCCTGTCGATCGTCCCGCAGGACGGGGCGATCCGCTCGCTCGTCGGCGGCTTCGACTACAACAAGAACAAGTTCAACCACGTCACGCAGGCGTGGCGGCAGCCCGGTTCGTCGTTCAAGCCGTTCATCTACTCCGCGTCGCTCGACAAGGGCCTCGGGCCGGCCACCGTGATCAACGACGGCCCGCTGTATTTCAGCGCCGCGGAAACGGGCGGCCAGCCGTGGGAGCCGAAGAACTACGGCGGCGGCTTCGAGGGCCCGATGTCGATGCGCACCGCGCTGCAGCGCTCGCGCAACCTCGTGTCGATCCGGATCCTGAACCACATCGGCACGAAATACGCGCAGCAATACATCACGCGCTTCGGCTTCGACGCCGAGCGCCATCCGGCCTACCTGCCGATGGCGCTCGGCGCCGGCCAGGTCACGCCGCTGCAGATGGCCGGCGCGTACTCGGTCTTCGCGAACGGCGGCTACCGCGTCAATCCGTACCTGATCGCCGAGGTCACCGATCAGAACGGCGCGATCGTCGCGCGCGCGCAGCCGCTCGTCGCCGAGCAGAATGCGCCGCGCGCGATCGATGCGCGCAACGCCTACGTGATGAACAGCCTGCTGCAGAGCGTCGCGCAGCGCGGCACGGGCGCGCGGACCAACGTGCTGAAGCGCACCGATCTCGCGGGCAAGACCGGCACGACGAACGACTCGCACGACGCGTGGTTCGCCGGCTACCAGCACACGCTCGCCGCGATCGCATGGATCGGCTACGACAATCCGCGCAGCCTCGGCGATCGCGAAACCGGCGGCGGCCTGTCGCTGCCGGTCTGGATCGACTACATGGGTGCGGCGCTGAAGGGTGTGCCGGAGTTCAAGCCGACGGTGCCTGAAGGCGTGGAGTCGCTCGGCGGCGAACTGTACTTCACCGAGTTCACGCCCGGTCACGGCTTCGTGTCGACGGTCGGCGTGCCGCAGGCGCCGGCCGCGCAGGACGTCGACGAAGCGGTGCCGCACGTCGACGAACAGGAAAAGCAGGACATCATGAACCTGTTCCGCGGCCACTGACGCGCGGCCGCACCCATGAAAAAAGCGCCCGCGGGCGCTTTTTCTTTTGGTACGACGCTCGGAGCGCAGCGCCCCGGCCGTCACGCGCTGAACGTGATCGGCAGGCCGGCCTGCTGGGTCGCGTATTCGCTGAGCGCCGAGAAGAACTCGGTGCCCGTGCGCGTATCGCGCCACGCGCCGTCGACGAAACGGTAGTGAAATCCGCCCGCCTTCGCCGCGATCCACACTTCCTTCATCGGCGGCTGCAGGTTGACGATGATCTTCGAGCCGTTCTCGAACGTCAGCGTCAGCACGCTGCCGTTGCGCTCCAGATCGATGTCGTGATCGCCGTCGTTCGCGACGTCCACGGTACGCTCGACGGCCGCCAGCACGGCCTCGGCACGGGCCAGGTATTCAGTATCGGACATGCTAAACTCTATCGGTTAAATTGTTCAGGGACGATCATGCGAGTCGTTTTCCGGATGAGCGCGATTGTAGCGGCTTTGGCGATTCTTGCCGGCTGCGGTCAAAGCGGCGCGCTCTATCTGCCCACCGTGCCTCCGATGCCCAAGCCGATCCAGCAGCAGAACACGCCGCCGTCGGATGTGAAACCGACCGACGAAAACGCGTCGTCCGATGAGACGCCCGATACGTCCGGCTCGCCGCTCACGCTGTCGCCCGAGTTGTCGAGCAGCGCATCGACCATGCCAGCCCCGGCATCGGGCCCGGCCGCCACGAAGTAACGACGCGATGCCGCCCGCGCGGCGCTCGCAACAAGGCGATGACTTCCCGGTCATCGCCTTTTGTTTTTCCGGGCCGCACCATCACGCACGCACGCGCCGCCATCCCCACGCAACCAGCCGCCAGCCGAGCAGCACGGCGACGATCGCCGCGTAGAGCTTCGGCTGCGCGAGATCGTGCTTGCCGGCACGCATCCACCAGAAATGCAGCACGCCGAACAGCGCGATCGCGTAGATCGCTTTGTGCAGCGTCGCCCAATGGCGACCGAGCCGGCGCACCATCGCGCGCGGCGACGTCGCGGCGAGCGGAATCAGCAGCACGAACGCCGCGAAGCCGACCGTGATGAACGGGCGCTTGCCGACGTCCTTGAGGATCTCGACGACGTCGAACCACTTGTCGAACCACAGGTAGGTCGTGAAATGCAGCGTCGCGTAAAAGAACGCGAACAGCCCGATCATCCGGCGAAAGCGCAGCAGCGGTGCGAAGCCCGTCATGCGCCTCAGCGGCGTGACGGCAAGCGTGATGCACAACAGGACGAGCGTCCACAAGCCCGTCGAGCGCGTGATGAACTCGAGCGGGTTCGCGCCGAGCCGGTCGGTCAGCCCGAGCAGCACGAGGCGCGCGAGCGGATAG
Organism: Burkholderia sp. AU32262; assembly: GCF_020419985.1. Lineage (NCBI taxonomy): Bacteria > Pseudomonadati > Pseudomonadota > Betaproteobacteria > Burkholderiales > Burkholderiaceae > Burkholderia > Burkholderia sp. AU32262. The sequence continues at coordinate 25,275 of NZ_JAIZRS010000026.1, read as the reverse complement.
AGGCCGGCCGCGAACACCAGCACCTTGGCCGGTGCGAGCCAGCGCGACGCGGCGGGACGGACCGCGCCGGCCCGCGCCGTGCGTGCATCGGGCCCGGCGCTTGCCGCACGCGCGGGCGTGAGCGTCGAAGGAGGCATGTCGTTTCTCACCGTCGCACTCAGAAGTTCTTCTTCAGGTCCATGCCCTGATACATCGACGCGACCAGGTCGCCGTAGCCGTTGAACATCAGCGTCTTGCGCTTCGGCGTGAAGAAACCGTCCTCGCCGATGCGCCGCTCGGTCGCCTGGCTCCAGCGCGGATGATCGACGTTCGGGTTCACGTTCGAATAAAAGCCGTACTCGTTCGCGGCATACGTGTTCCAGCTCGTCTTCGGCTGCTTGTCGACGAAGCGGATCTTCACGAGCGATTTCGCGCTCTTGAACCCGTACTTCCACGGCACGACGATTCGCACCGGCGCACCGTTCTGGTTCGGCAACACCTGCCCGTAGACGCCCATCGTCAGCAGCGTCAGCGGATTCATCGCCTCGTCCATGCGCAGCCCTTCCGAGTACGGCCAGTCGAGCACGGGCGTCGACAGGCCCGGCATCTGCGACGGATCGGCCAGCGTGACGAACTGCACGTATTTCGCGTTGCCCGTCGGCTGCACGCGCTTGATCAGCTCGGACAGCGGCACGCCGATCCACGGGATCACCATCGACCAGCCCTCGACGCAGCGCAGCCGGTACACGCGCTCCTCGAGCGGCGCGAGCTTCAACAACTCGTCGAGATCGAATACCTTCGGATGCTGCACCTCGCCCTCGACACTCACACGCCACGGACGCGGCCGCAGCGTGCCCGCGTTCTGCGCCGGGTCGCTCTTGTCGGTGCCGAATTCGTAGAAGTTGTTGTAGGACGTGATGTCCTTGAACGGCGTGACCTTGTCGATCGCGACGAATTTCGGGTTCGTTTTTGCCGCGAGCTTCGCCGCCCGCGCGTCGGGGGACGCATACGCGGCAAGCGCCGCGCCGCTCGCGCCGAACAGGCCGCCGGCGGCCGCGAATCCGGCCGCCTGCAATACGCGCCGCCGGTTCTCGAATGCCGCGCGCGGCGTGATCTCGCTCGGCGCGATGTCCGCGCCGGTCAGTACGTTACGCAAAGGGCGTTTGATCCACATCGTCCAGTTCCTCCCGCATGCGCGGCGCGCATGCTTCATCAGCGTTCGACCCGGCCCGTCGCGCGCCGTTCGACGCCTCGATCGCCCGCTCGTTACAAAAGAAAACCGCCGGGCACGCGGTGCACCGGCGGTTTGATAGTCGGACGAACGGCGAAAATCTTACAGCTTGCCGTAGCTGTGCAGGCCAGACAGGAACATGTTGACGCCGAGGAACGCGAACGTCGTGACCAGCAGGCCCGTGAGCGCCCACCACGCGGCCACCGCGCCGCGCAGGCCTTTCATCAGCCGCATGTGCAGCCACGCCGCGTAGTTCAGCCACACGATCAGCGCCCAGGTTTCCTTCGGGTCCCAGCTCCAGTAGCCGCCCCACGCTTCGGCCGCCCACAGCGCGCCGAGAATCGTCGCGATCGTGAAAAACGCGAAACCGACCGCGATCGACTTGTACATCACGTCGTCGAGCACTTCCAGCGTCGGCAGGCGATCGGCGAGGATGCCGCGTTCCTTCATCAGGTACGCGACCGACACCATCGCCGACAGCGCGAAGCTGCCGTAGCCGATGAAGTTCGCCGGCACGTGGATCTTCATCCACCAGCTTTGCAGTGCCGGCACGAGCGGCTGGATCTGCTGCGCATCGCGCGCGACCGAGTACCACATCAGGAAGCCGACCGCCGCGCTGATGACCAGCAGCACGAACGCGCCGAGCGAACGCGTGCCGTAGTGGCCTTCGTAATACAGATAAAGCAGCGCGGTGATCAGGCTGAACAGGACGAACACTTCATACAGGTTCGACACGGGGATATGCCCGACGTCCGCCCCGATCAGGTAGGACTCGTACCAGCGCACCATCAGCCCCGTGAAGCCCATCAGCACGGCGACCCACGTGAGCTTCTGGCCGATCGCGGCGCCCGTTTCCGAGCGCGCGAGCAGGCCGATCCAGTAGAAGATCGTCGCGAGCACGAACAGCGCGCTCATCCACAGGATCGCCGACTGGCTCGACAGGAAGTACTTGAGGAAGAACGCCGAATCGGCGCGCGCGAGATCGCCCTGGTAGATCTGGATCGACAGCAGCGACAGCACGGCGATCGACGCCATCATCAGCCGCGCGGGCTTCCAGCGCCAGCCGAGCGCGACGAGCGCCGGCACGGTGCCGATCATCACCGCCTTGTCGTAGTAATCCATGTGCGCGTTGTAGTGCACGAGCGCATAGCCCGCGCCCGCCACCAGCGCCAGGGCGAACAGCCAGTCGAACAGCGACAGGCGCGCGAGGAACGGACGGTCGTCGAACAGCGGCGACGATGCCGACGCCGGAGCCGACGCCGTACGGGAAGAGGAAACTTGCGTGAGATCCATGATCTTACCGGGTGGAATTCTCGGAATCGGAACCGCCGCCGGCAGGCGGGCGGGCCGTCGAAGCCGCACCGGCGGGCGCGGCGTCGCGAGGTGCGGCGCGCAAGGCGGCGCCGGCCGCGTCGCGCGTCTGCACGAATTCTTTCTCGAAATCGAAGGTCTTGCGGGCCGTGGACATTGCCATCACCACATCGACGCCCGAACCGGCGTCCTTCAGCCAGAACCAGAGTCGCCGCTCGCGTACGTAGAACATCGAGAAGATGCCGGCGACCAGCAGCAGGCTGCCAAGATACACCAGATTCTTGCCGGGCGCGCGCGTCAACTGAAATACCGAAGCTTGCACCTGCTTGAACGAGTCGAGCTGCAAATAGACCGGCGATCCATACAGGAAGCTGTCGGATAGCGCGTTGATCGCGTTCTGCACGAAGCGGATCGTGTCGGTGCCCTGCTGCGCGGCCGGCTCGCCGGCGCGCTCGCGCGCGATCTGCCACACCTCCCACATCGAGCCCTCGAGCATCCGCAGCAGCAGGCTCGCGGCCTTCTCCTGCTCGCCCTTCGGCACCGAGCGGTCGATGAACGTCGCCACCGCCTGGAAGCCGCCGACCGGCTGGCCGTCCGCCCCGCGGCCGACGCTGTCGTCGCTCGCCGCAAAAAGGGTCAGCACCTTCGATGCGCTGTCCTGCAGACGGCCGCGCAGCGACGCATCGCCCGGCAGCGAACGCTGCGCGAAGCGCGCGGCGGCTTCGGTGCGCACGGCCGGATCCTCGAGCGCGGCGCGCAGGCGCATCCATTCGCCGATCGAGTCCTGGCTGTCGGCCGGGATCCGCATGTAGCGGAACGGATCGTTCGGGCTCGCGCGCACGCCGGCGAGGAACACGCGCTCGCCGTTCATGTCGACGGGCAGCATGTAGTTGTTGAATTCGCGCGCCTGGCCGTCCTTGCCGCGGATCTTGTACTGCACCGACGGGCCGATGTTGTGAAGCTGCGTCGGCTTCGACGTCTTCGCGCCCGAGCCGAGTCGCTCGTCGAACACTTCCTTCAGCGAGCTGGTCGTCGCGACGCCGCGTACGTCCGGCTTGCCGTTCGCGTCGGCCATGTTCTCGACGTTGATCGCGCGGAAGTCGGAGAACTCGATCGTCTCGCCGTCGGCGCCCGGGACCTGCAGCGGCGCCGAACTGCCGATCGTGCCCTTCACGGGGACGGTCGCCGCACGGCTGCCCGTCATCGGATAGGCCGTCATCTGCATCTGCGAGCCGCCATCCTGGAAGCTCGACTGGTAGATCGACACGCCCTTGTACGTAAACGGCTTGTTGACCTCGACCCGCGCCGGGATCTTCCGGCCGGTCTCGCGATCGATCACGACGATGTCGCTCGCGAACAGCTTCGGCATGCCCGTCGTGTAGTAATCGACGATGAACTTGTCGAGCTGGATCGAGAACGGCAGGTCCTGGATCAGCGAGCCGCTCGGCTGGTTCAGGATCGCGGTCGACACGAACTGGCCCTCCGGCACCCACGCATAGCCGCGGAACGTCGGGTTCGACGCGGACAGCCGATGGTCGGGCGAGATCTCGCTGATCGTCGCGCTCGTGTTGACCGGGCTCTTGCCGAACATCAGCATCTGGAATTTGATCGGCAGGTTGCTGTCGAGCAGGCCGCCGATACAGATCACGACGATCGCGAGGTGCGCGGAGATGTAGCCCCACTTGGTCATCGCGCCGCGCTTCGCGGAAATCAGCGTCGCGCCGTCGGTTTCACGCACGACGTGCTTGTAGCCGGCCTTCGCGACGAACGTGGCGAGCGTCGCGGCGACGCTCGCGCGCGTGCCGGACGCCGTGTACTCGGCCTTGTGGTGGAATGCGCGCAGGCTGCCTTCGCGGACCTTGTCCTTCCAGCTCTTCGCGTCGGCGAGCATCTTCGGTGCGTTGCGGATCACGCACAGCGAGATCGACACGACGAGGAAGATCAGGATCAGCATGAACCACCACGCGCTGTACACGTTGTACAGGCCGAGCGAGCGGAAGATGTCCGCCCAGAACGGCCCGAACTGGTTCACGTAGTTCGGATACGGATCGTCCTGGGTCAGGACCGTGCCGATGATGCTCGCAATCGACAACACCACCAGCAGCGCGATCGCGAAGCGCATCGAGCTCAGCAGCTCGACCGCGCGTTTCGACGCACCGTGACTCGACTTCGACTGCAACCCCGACGTGGTAACGCTCATTCAAACTCCGACTAAGGGGACACGGCCCCCACGCTTACTATGTTCGCTTCGGGGGCGCAGCCCCGATCGCCTGCCAGCCCTTCCATTCCGGCTCGGCCCGGCGAGTGCCGACAAAAAAGAAGGGCGAGGCCACCGCAACGACGCGGCGCCCCACCCTTTTCTTGTTCTGACTCCGGCCGCCCTTCGGGCGCCCGGTCATTCCATTCGCGGCGGACCGCTCAACGCAGGCCCGCGATGTAATCCGCGACGGCCTTGATCTCGGTATCCGACAGCCGCGACGCGATCTGATGCATCGCCTCGTTGTTGTTGCGCGCGCCGGCACCCTGCTGGAACGCGGTCAACTGCGCGACCGTGTAATCGGCCCATTGCCCCGACAGACGCGGGTACTGGACCGGGATCCCCTGCCCCGTCGGCCCGTGGCAGCTCGCGCAGGCGGGGACACCCTTTTCCGCGATGCCGCCGCGATAGATCTTCTGGCCGATCGGCACGGTCGCCGCATCGCGCGCGGTACCGAGCTTCGTCGTCTGCGACCCGTAGTACGCGGCGACATTGCGCATGTCGTCCGCGCTCAACGCGCTCGCGAATCCGACCATCACCGCGTTGTTACGCGCCGGCCCCTTCGCGCCCGGCTGCGTCTTGAAGTCGTTCAACTGCTTGACCAGATATTCGGGATGCTGGCCGGCAAGCTTCGGGAAACTGCCCGACGCGCTGTTGCCGTCGGCGCCGTGACACGACGCGCAAACCTGCCCGGCAATCGCCTTGCCGCGGTCCAGATCCGGTTTGGCCGCATCTGCCGCGTTTGCCTCCGCTACGAAACCTACGAACCCTGCTGCAACCTGAAGCACCATCAGAGACTTGCACAGTCGATTCATTCGCACACCCTGTTTCGTCTTGTGGGAATTTGAGGTTCTGCAAAAAACGACGGCGTTCAGTCTACCGCAGAAGCCACATAAAAGCGCGAGGCAGGCGCCCGGTGGCCTTCGGTAAAACCGCCGTATTGTACAATATCGCGCTGAAAGCTCCCGCGCCTATCGGGGCTACCCCGCCTCCACCAAGCGGCTCGCGCCGCCCGTCCTTCCGGTTCCCATGGCCTTTCTGCTCCATCAAGCCCGCTTCTACACGACCGTCAACCATCTGCGCGACCTGCCGCCGACGGTCCAGCCGGAAATCGCGTTCGCGGGCCGCTCGAATGCCGGCAAGTCGACGGCGATCAACGTGCTGTGCAACCAGAAGCGGCTGGCCTTCGCGTCGAAGACGCCCGGCCGCACGCAGCATATCAACTACTTCTCCGTCGGCCCGGCCGCCGAGCCCGTCGCGAATCTCGTCGACCTGCCCGGCTACGGCTATGCGGAAGTGCCCGGCGCCGCGAAGGCGCACTGGGAGATGCTGCTGTCGTCCTATCTCGCGACGCGCTCGCAGCTCTGCGGTCTGATCCTGATGATGGATTCGCGCCGCCCGCTCACCGAGCTCGATCGCCGGATGATCGAGTGGTTCGCACCGACCGGCAAGCCGATCCACACGCTGCTGACGAAGTGCGACAAATTGACGCGCCAGGAAAGCATCAACGCGCTGCGCAACACGCAAAAGGGGCTCGACGCGTATCGCGACCAGGGTGTGAAGGGCAAACTGACGGTCCAGCTGTTCTCGGCGCTGAAGCGCACGGGGCTCGACGAGGCTCATGAACTGATCGAGAGCTGGCTGCGGCCGTCCGTCGCCGACGAAAAAGGCGAGCCTGTAGCACAATGAGCGGGCAACGCGCGGCTGGGATCGGCTGCGTGCACCTGACGGCACCTGCGGATTCGGCCGGCTCATAAAAAAACCCGCCGTTGAACGGCGGGTCAAACAGCCTAATCGAAAAACGACAGGCACCCGCTCAGGGAGGAGAAGCGGGGAGCTGCACGCAACGCGCGCCGCTCGATCGCTATCATATACCAACGATCTCGAAAATGACCTAAGGGTTCCGTAAGGTTCTTCTTGCCCTGATTTCTGCCAAATCGCCATGAGCTTCCATCCGCTTCATCGTCCGCGCCGGATGCGCCGCGACGACTTCTCCCGCCGCCTGATGCGCGAAAACCGCCTGACCACCGACGACCTGATCTACCCGGTGTTCGTCGTCGAAGGCACCAACGAACGCCAGCCCGTCCCGTCGATGCCCGGCGTCGAACGCGTGTCGGTCGATCTGCTGATGCACGTCGCCGAGCAATGCGTCGAACTCGGCGTGCCCGTGCTGTCGCTGTTCCCGGCCATCGAGCCGTCGCTGAAGACGCCGGACGGCCGCGAGGCGGCCAACCCGGAAGGCCTGATCCCGCGCGCGGTGCGCGAGCTGAAGAAGCACTTCCCCGAACTCGGCGTGCTGACCGACGTCGCGCTCGATCCGTACACGAGCCACGGCCAGGACGGCGTGCTCGACGAGAACGCCTACGTGATCAACGACGACACGATCGAGATCCTGGTCGACCAGGCTCGCGCGCAGGCTGAAGCCGGCGTCGACATCGTCGCGCCGTCGGACATGATGGACGGCCGCATCGGCGCGATCCGCGAGATGCTGGAAAGCGACGGCCATATCCATACGCGGATCATGGCCTACTCGGCGAAGTTCGCGTCGGCGTTCTACGGCCCGTTCCGCGACGCGGTCGGTTCGGCGTCCAATCTGGGCAAGGGCAACAAGATGACCTACCAGATGGACCCGGCGAACAGCGACGAAGCGCTGCGCGAAGTCCGCCTCGACATCGACGAAGGCGCCGACATGGTGATGGTCAAGCCCGGCATGCCGTATCTCGACATCGTGCGCCGCGTGAAGGACGAGTTCCGCTTCCCGACCTACGTGTACCAGGTGAGCGGCGAGTACGCGATGCTGAAGGCGGCCGCGATGAACGGGTGGCTCGACCACGACAAGGTCGTGCTCGAATCGCTGCTCGCGTTCAAGCGCGCGGGCGCCGACGGCGTGCTCACGTACTTCGCGCTCGATGCCGCGCGTCTGCTGAAAGCGCAACGCTGATCGCGCACCGGCACGCATCTGCAAAAAACGGCGGAACACCAAGGTGTTCCGCCGTTTTTTGTTTACCGTCGATCGCGGTTGTCAGCCGGCCCGATTCTTCTCTTCCGCGATTCGCCTCCGGCGGGCCATCGTCATACCGTCGGAACGGCTGCCCGGTCGAGGCTGCGCAGGAACGTGTCGGCCGCCTGATAGCCGACCACGCGGCCGATCTCGTTGCCATTGCGATCGAAGAAGATGATGCCCGGCGGCCCGAACAGGTTGAAGCGCTTGAGGAGCGCCTGATCGTCCGCGTTGTTCGCGGTGACGTCCGCGCGCACGAGGTGAAGCCGCGCGAGCCGCGCCTGCACGCGCGCGTCGGTGAACGTCAGATGTTCCATCTCCTTGCAGCTCACGCACCAGTCGGCGTAGAAGTCGAGCATCACGGGCTGGCCTGATGTCTTGAGCAACGCATCGAGTTCGCCAATGGAGCGCACCGGCGCGAACACGGGGCCATCCTGCGCGGCAGCCGCGCCGGCCGTCGCCGCGCCGCCGGACGCCACCGTACGCGCCGCCAGCACGGCCAGCGGCTTGACGGGATCGGTCGAGCCCGCGGCCAGGCCGACGAGCAGCGTCGCGGCCCAGATCGCGAGCGCGGCCCCCACGCCGCGGCCCAGGCGGCGCCAGATCGACGCAGCGCCGGCATTCGGCGTGAACAGTCCGAGCGCCGCGGCCGCGATCAGCAGCCACAACGCCGCGAGCACCATCTTCAGCCCGCTCGCCAACACCGGCCACACGATCCACAGCGCGGCCGCGAGCAACACGATGCCGAAGAACACCTTCACGCCGTCCATCCACGCGCCCGCGCGCGGCAGCACCGTGCCGGCCCCGACGCCGACGACCAGCAGCGGCACGCCGAGCCCCAGCCCCATCGCGAATAGCGCGGCACCGCCGAGCAGCGCATTGCCCGTGTGCGCGATGAACGCGAGCACGGCGAACAGCGGCGCCGTCATGCACGCGCCGACGACCAGCGCCGACAACGCACCCATCGCCGCGACCGCGACGAAGTGGCCGCCCTGGCGCGCGCTCGATGCGTCGGCCGCGCCGTTCTGCCAGCGCGCTGGCAGCGCGATGTCCCTGCCCGAGATCAGCGACACCGCGAACACGGTCAGCAGCACGCCGAATGCGCCGAGCACCCACGGGTTCTGCAACCACGCGCCGAGGCTCTGGCCGATCAGCGCGGCGGCGATGCCGAGTACCGTGTAGACCAGCGCCATGCCGATCACGTAGGTCAGCGACAGCGCGAAGCCGCGTGCGTGCGTCGCGCGCGTGCCCTGGCCGATGATGATCGCGGACACGATCGGAATCATCGGGTACGAACACGGCAGCAGGCTCAGCACGACACCCGCGACGAAGTAGAGCGCGACGATCGTGAAGAAGCCGTGGCCTTCGAGCAGCGACTGCGCGAAATCGGCGCTCGTGACCTTGTCGAACCAGCTACCCGCGGCAGCCGTGTCACCGGACGACGATGCGGCGCCGAGCGCGGCGCCGTCGACCTTCACCACGTGCTCGGCCGGCGGATAGCAGATCCCTTCGTCCGCGCACCCTTGCGACGTCACCGCGAGTTCGAACGGCCCGGCCGCCTGCTTCACCGGCACGTGAACGACCACTTCGTCACGATAGGTCTCGACGTCCTTCTGGAACGTCTGGTCGAACTTCACGTGGCCGGCCGGGTACTGCGGCTCGCCGAGCGTCGCCTGGCCGCTCTTCACCGCGAACGCGAAGCGCTCGCGGTACATGTAGTAGCCGTTGGCGATCTTGAAGCGGACGTCGACCTGTCCCGGCGATTCGCTCGCGCTGAACTTGAACGCAACCGACGGATCGAGGAAATCGTCGGCCGCGCGCGCGGCGGACAGGCCGCCCAGCACGAGCACGAACGACAACAGGACCGCAAGAAACCGCAGCGCGCGCACGCGCACCGAAAGCGCCATACCGTTAAACATGAAATTGACGTTGAGTTTCGCTGGTCACCCATTGGCCATACGCGGCCGATGCCGTCGTCTGCCACGAGACGATTTCGGGCGTCTCGTACGGGTGATGCGCGAGAATAAATCGCTCCAGTTCGAGCGCCCGGATGGGGCTCGTCTTGAACAGCAACTGGATCTCGTCGGCCGTTTCGACCTTGCCCTGCCAGTGATAGCGCGACTTGATCGTGCCGAGCTCCGACACGCACGCCGCAAGCCGCGCGTCGAGCGCGCCGTCGGCGAGCGCCGCGGCCGTCGCCGCATCGGGGACCGTCGTCAGCATCAGCACCACTATCATCCGCGCTCTCCTCGCTGGTCTGCCGGCTCCTGCCCGCACCCCGTTACCCGTTCAGGAACCGCGCCGGTTGCCCGTATCGTAGCGCAGCCCGCGCGACGCTGCCGGCACCGGCCTGCGACAATCGATCGCAGCCGGCATCTCGAAAACAAAAAGGGCCAAGCAATTGCTCGGCCCCTTTCAGATACTGCTGCGTACCGGAAGCTTACTCAGCTTCTTGCACGTTTTCCGTTTCGTCGACTTCCGGACGGTCGAGCAGTTCGACCAGTGCCATCGGTGCGTTGTCGCCCACGCGGAAGCCGAACTTCAGCACGCGCAGGTAGCCGCCCGGGCGGTTCGCGAAACGCGGGCCGAGCACGTCGAACAGCTTCGCGACCGAGTCACGATCGCGCAGGCGGTTGAACGCCAGGCGACGGTTTGCCAGCGACGGCTTCTTGCCGAGCGTGATCAGCGGCTCGACGACTTTACGGAGTTCCTTCGCCTTCGGCAGCGTCGTCTTGATGACTTCGTGCTCGATCAGCGAGTTGGACATGTTACGGAGCATAGCCAGACGGTGGCTGCTCGTGCGGTTCAGTTTCCGCAGACCATGACGATGGCGCATTTCAGTTTCCTTGATTCAAAGTTTTGATCCAGCTCTTCTATCGCACCTCGGAGGGTGCACGGGCCGGTAACGAAAAAAAGCAAGATGCGGATTTTAAAGGAAAATTCGCATCTTTGCCAACTACAGCTATAGCAGGGCTACAACCGGGCTTACTTGTCGAGACCAGCCGGCGGCCAGTTCTCGAGCTTCATGCCCAGCGTGAGACCGCGCGAAGCGAGCACTTCCTTGATCTCGTTGAGCGACTTGCGACCGAGGTTCGGCGTCTTCAGCAGCTCGTTTTCCGTGCGCTGGATCAGATCGCCGATGTAGTAGATGTTCTCGGCCTTCAGGCAGTTCGCCGAACGAACCGTCAGCTCGAGATCGTCCACCGGACGCAGCAGGATCGGATCGATCTGCGGTGCACGCGACGGCGCTTCGGCTGCCGTTTCCGTGCCTTCCAGCGCCGCGAACACGGACAACTGGTCGACCAGGATGCGGGCCGACTGGCGGATCGCTTCTTCCGGCGTGATCACGCCGCTCGTCTCGATGTTCATCACGAGCTTGTCGAGGTCGGTACGCTGCTCGACACGTGCGCTCTCGACAGCGTAGCTCACGCGGCGGACCGGCGAGAACGATGCGTCGAGGACGATGCGGCCGATGATCTTGGCCGTGTCTTCGCCGTAGCGACGGACGTTGCCGGGCACATAGCCGCGACCCTTTTCGATCTTGATCTGAACGTCGAGCTTGCCACCCTTCGACAGGTGCGCAATCACGTGATTCGGATTGATGACTTCGCAATCGTGAGCCAGCTCGATATCGCCGGCCGTCACGACGCCTTCGCCTTCCTTGCGCAGCGTAACCGTCACTTCGTCACGGTTATGCAGCTTGAACACCACGCCCTTCAGGTTCAGCAGCAGGTTGACGACGTCTTCCTGCACGCCATCCAGCGTCGAGTACTCGTGCACCACGCCCGCGATCGTGACTTCGGTCGGCGCGTAGCCCACCATCGACGACAGCAGCACGCGGCGAAGCGCATTGCCCAAGGTGTGGCCGTAACCGCGTTCAAACGGTTCCATGACCACCCTCGCGTGGTTCTCGCCCAGCGATTCCACGGCGATGATCTTGGGTTTCAGCAAACTGGTTTGCATGGGCTTTCCTTTTCAATACCCTCGGCTCGTTACACCGATAAGGCTGACCGGTAACAACCAGAAAATAAACAGCCGAGGCCCCTCCTTGCGCAACGCAATCGGGGTACCTCGGCCGTCAATCGGATTAACGCGAATACAATTCGACGATCAGGCTTTCGTTGATGTCGCCTGCGATTTCAGCGCGTTCCGGCATTTGCTTGAACGTGCCTTCGAACTTCTTCGCATCGACTGCAACCCAGCTCGGCATGCCGCCTTGCTCGGCCAGCGACAGCGCTTCGACGATACGCGCCTGCTTCTTCGCCTTTTCGCGGATCGCGATGACGTCACCCGCCTTCACTTGCTGCGACGGGACGTTTGCGACGACGCCGTTCACGGTGATCGACTTGTGGCTCACCAGCTGACGCGCTTCAGCGCGGGTCGAGCCGAAACCCATGCGATACACGACGTTGTCGAGGCGCGATTCGAGCAGTTGCAGCAGGTTTTCACCCGTGTTGCCCTTGCGGCGATCGGCTTCAGCGAAGTAACGACGGAACTGACGTTCCAGCACGCCGTAGATACGCTTGACCTTCTGCTTTTCGCGCAGCTGCGTACCGTAGTCGGACGTACGTGCGCCCGAGGTACGGCCGTGCTGACCCGGCTTGCTGTCGAGCTTGCACTTGTCGGCGAGCGAGCGGCGCGCGCTCTTCAGGAACAGGTCGGTGCCTTCACGGCGGGACAGCTTGGCTTTGGGGCCGATATAACGTGCCACTTTGCATTCCTTTATCAATCAGTCACGCGGATCGGAATCCGCGCTAGTCCGCTCCCTTTGGGGCGAACGGTGGGCTTAGTCAATCAAAAAAGCAACGCCCGTCGACGCTGAGCGGCGACAGGCAATGCGCTAGCACGAGCGTGCCAGCACATCCTTAGATACGACGACGCTTCGGCGGGCGGCAGCCGTTGTGCGGAATCGGGGTGACGTCCGAAATCGCGGTGATCTTGATGCCGAGGCCGTGCAGTGCGCGCACTGCCGACTCGCGACCCGGGCCCGGGCCCTTGATCCGCACTTCCAGATTCTTCACGCCGTATTCCATCGCGACGCGGCCAGCCGACTCGGCTGCGACCTGAGCAGCGAACGGCGTCGATTTGCGCGAGCCCTTGAAGCCCTGACCGCCCGACGTCGCCCATGCCAGAGCGTTGCCTTGGCGATCGGTGATCGTGATGATCGTGTTGTTGAACGACGCGTGAACGTGAACCACGCCTTCAGCGACGTTCTTCTTAACCTTCTTGCGAACGCGTTGCGCCGCGGTGTTCGAAGCCTTAGCCATTACGTTTTCCTGTAACTGTCAGTTCCGCTTACTTCTTCAGCGCTTGCGCTGCACGACGCGGACCCTTGCGGGTACGTGCGTTCGTACGCGTACGCTGACCGCGCATCGGCAGGCCCTTGCGATGACGGACGCCGCGGTAGCAACCGAGGTCCATCAGGCGCTTGATGTTCATCGTCACTTCACGGCGCAGATCGCCTTCGACGACAAACTTGCCTACTTCTTCACGCAGCTTTTCCAGGTCTGCGTCGGTCAGATCCTTGACCTTCTTCGAAAAATCGACGCCAGCTGCCACGCAGATGCTGCGCGAACGGGTGCGGCCGATACCGAAGATAGCCGTCAGGCCGATCTCGGTATGCTGGTGATTCGGGATGTTAACCCCTGCGATACGAGCCATTGTTTTTCCTCAAACAAAAAGCGCAAACAAACGCGCGGTCAGCCTTGGCGCTGCTTGTGGCGCGGATCCGAGCTGCAGATCACGCGAACGACGCCTTTGCGCTTGATGATCTTGCAATTGCGGCAAATGCGCTTAACCGATGCCATCACTTTCATGATAATACCCTTTTTTCAAATCACTTCGCCCGGAACACGATCCGCGCACGAGACAGATCGTAAGGCGTCAATTCAACCGTCACCTTGTCGCCCGGCAGGATGCGGATGTAGTGCATCCGCATCTTCCCGGAAATATGCCCCAACACGACATGGCCGTTTTCCAGCTTCACGCGGAAGGTCGCATTCGGGAGGTTTTCAATCACCTCACCCTGCATCTGGATTACATCGTCTTTGGCCATAGTCCTTTCAACGCATCGGGATGTTGCCGCCCTTGAAGTTTGCCTTCTTGAGCAGCGACTCATACTGTTGCGACATAACGTACGACTGCACCTGCGCCATAAAGTCCATCGTGACGACGACAATGATCAGCAGCGACGTTCCACCAAAATAAAACGGCACGTTCCAGCGCAGCACCAGGAATTCCGGCAGCAGACACACGAAGACGATGTAGATCGCACCGGCCAGCGTCAGACGCGTGAGGATGCGGTCGATATATCGCGCGGTCTGATCGCCCGGACGGATGCCCGGAACAAACGCGCCGCTCTTCTTCAGGTTGTCCGCGGTCTCCCTGCTGTTGAACACCAGTGCGGTGTAGAAGAAGCAGAAAAACACGATCGCCAGCGTGTACAGCAGCACATAGACCGGCTGGCCCGGCTTCAGCGCTTCCGCAACGTTATGCAACGTATTGGAAATCCAGCTTCCCGTCGGCTGACCGGTACTGAACCAGCCGAGAATCGTTGCCGGGAACAGAATGATCGACGATGCGAAGATCGGCGGAATCACGCCCGACATGTTCAGCTTCAGCGGCAGATGCGACGACTGCCCGCCGTAGATCTTGTTGCCGACCTGGCGCTTCGCGTAGTTCACGAGGATCTTGCGCTGACCGCGTTCGATGAACACGACCAGGTAAGTCACCGCGGCGATCAGAACGACGATGATGATCGCCGAAATGATGCTCATCGAACCCGTACGCACCAGTTCGAACAACCCACCCACGGCATTCGGGAACCCTGCTGCGATCCCGCCGAAGATGATGATCGAGATACCGTTGCCCAGACCACGCTCGGTAATCTGCTCGCCGAGCCACATCAGGAACATCGTGCCCGTTACCAGCGTCACGACCGTCGTCAGACGGAACAGCATGCCGGGATCGGTGACGAGGCCCGGCTGATTTTCCAGCGCAGCCGCGATACCGAACGCCTGGAAGGTCGCGAGCACCACGGTGAAATACCGCGTGTACTGCGTGATCTTCCGTTGCCCTGCCTGCCCTTCCTTCTTCAGCGCCTCGAGCTGCGGCGAAACGATCGCCAGCAACTGCATGATGATCGACGCCGAGATGTACGGCATGATCCCCAGCGCAAAGATCGTGAAGCGGGAAAGTGCGCCACCCGAGAACATGTTGAACATGCCCAGGATGCCGCCCGCCTGGCTCTGGAACAGCTTGGCCAGTTGATCCGGATCGATGCCCGGCACGGGAATGTGCGCGCCGATGCGATAGACGATCAGCGCCAGGAGCAGGAACATCGCTCGCCGGCGCAGATCGCCGAATTTCGCCGTGCTTCGACCGGGTTTTGCAAGACTCGGGCTGTTAGCCAAGTACCTTCTCCGATGAATGCAAGTGACGACGCGCTACGCGTGTCACTCGGCGAACGAACCGCCAGCCGCTTCGATCGCAGCGCGCGCACCCTTGGTGGCACCGAGACCCTTCACGACGATCTTGCGCTTCAGTTCGCCCGTCGCGATGATCTTTGCGCTCTTCGTCAGCTCGCCGACCAGGCCGGCTTGCTTCAGTGCGAGCAGATCGATCTCGTCGACCGGCAGCTTCTCGAGGTCGCCCAGGCGCACTTCACCGACGAATTCCTTCGTCAGCGACGTGAAGCCGCGCTTCGGCAGACGACGTTGCAGCGGCATCTGACCGCCTTCGAAACCGACTTTGTGGAAGCCGCCCGAACGCGATTTCTGACCCTTGTGACCACGGCCAGCCGTCTTGCCGAGGCCCGAACCGATGCCACGACCGACGCGACGCTTGGCGTGCTTGGCGCCAGCGGCCGGCTTCAGGTTATTCAATTCCATATCAACTCCTTGATCCGTAGGGCCGCTTACGCGATGACCTTAACGAGGTACGAGACCTTGTTGATCATGCCGCGGACCGCCGGCGTGTCCTGCAGCTCGCTAACCGAGTTGAGTCGGCGCAGGCCCAGGCCACGCACGGTCGCGCGGTGCGATTCGCGGGTCCCGATCAGGCTCTTGACGAGCTGAACCTTGACAGTTTTTTCAGACATGGTGACCACCCGGGCTTAGCCCAAAATTTCTTCGACGGACTTGCCGCGCTTCGCCGCGATGTCTGCCGGGGTCGACTGCTTGCGCAGGCCGTCCAGCGTGGCGCGAACGAGGTTGTACGGGTTCGTCGAACCGTGGCTCTTCGCCACGACGTTCTGAACGCCCATCACGTCGAACACTGCGCGCATCGGGCCGCCGGCGATCACGCCCGTACCTGCCTTCGCCGGAGCGAGGAGGACGGCCGATGCGCCGTGCTTGCCGTGCACTTCGTGTTGCAGCGTGCCGTTCTTGAGCGGCACCTTGAACATGTTGCGGCGAGCTTGTTCCATTGCCTTCTGGACAGCGACCGGCACTTCCTTCGCCTTGCCCTTGCCCATACCGATGCGGCCATCGCCGTCGCCGACCACGGTCAGTGCGGCGAAGCCGAGAATACGGCCACCCTTCACGACCTTGGTCACGCGGTTGACCGAAATCATCTTTTCGCGAAGGCCGTCGTCGCGCTCGTCAGCCTGAACTTTCGCTTGCATCTTTGCCATGACGAATTCCTTCCTTAGAACTTGAGCCCAGCTTCGCGAGCTGCCTCAGCCAGCGCCTTGACGCGGCCGTGGTAGCGGAAGCCCGAGCGATCGAAGGCGACGGATTCGATGCCGGCAGCCTTTGCCTTCTCGGCAATACGCTTGCCGATCAGCGTCGCGGCATTCACGTTGCCGCCCTTGCCCGACTTGTCGGCCAGTTCAGCGCGCACTTCAGCTTCGAGCGTCGACGCGCTGGCGAGCACCTTGGTGCCGCAGGGCGAGAACACTTGAGCGTAGATGTGCGTGTTCGTGCGATGCACGGCGAGACGCGCGACCTGCAGCTCAGCGATCTTGATACGCGTCTGGCGAGCGCGGCGCAGGCGAGATTGAGTCTTATCCATGATTGCGCACCCTTACTTCTTCTTCGTTTCTTTGAGGATCACAACCTCGTCGGCATAACGCACGCCCTTGCCCTTGTAGGGCTCCGGCGGACGGTAACCGCGGACTTCCGCAGCCACTTGACCGACTTGTTGCTTGTTGATCCCCTTGATCACGATTTCGGTTTGCGTCGGGGTTTCAGCCTTGACGCCTTCCGGCATCTGGTGCACCACCGGGTGCGAGAAACCCAGCGACAGGTTCAGCTTGTCGCCTTGCGCTTGCGCACGGTAACCGACGCCAACCAGCGTCAGCTTGCGCTCGAAACCCTTGGTCACGCCGTGCACGGCATTCGCGATGATCGCGCGCATCGTGCCCGACAGTGCATTTGCTTCGCGGCTTTCGTCGACCGGCGACAGATTCAGCGTGCCGTCGTTGTTCGCCACGTTCACGAGCGGATTGATCGCTTGCGTGATGGTGCCCAGCGGGCCCTTGACGGTGATCGCACCGTCGGCCAGCTTGACTTCCGCGCCTTGCAGCGCGATCGGGCTCTTACCTACTCGAGACATGTTTCTCTCTCCTCGGCTTTAAGCGACGTAGCAGATGACTTCGCCGCCGACGCCGGTAGCGCGCGCCTTGCGGTCGGTCATCACGCCCTTCGGCGTCGACACGATTGCCACACCGAGGCCGTTCATGACCTGCGGAATGTCGTTACGGCCGCGGTACACGCGCAGACCAGGCTTCGACACGCGCTCGAGGCGTTCGATGACCGGGCGACCTGCGTAGTACTTCAGCGCGATATTCAGTTCGGACTTCGCACCTTCCGCCTTCACGGCGAAATCGTCGATATAACCTTCGTCCTTCAGGACTTGCGCGATTGCAACCTTGACCTTCGACGAGGGCATCGCGACCGATACCTTCTCGACCATCTGCGCGTTGCGGATGCGAGTCAGCATATCGGCGATAGGATCACTCATGCTCATTTACGTTTCTCCTATTACCAGCTCGCCTTGGTCAGGCCAGGAATCTCGCCACGGAATGCGATTTCACGAATCTTGTTACGCGCGAGGCCGAATTTACGGAACGTGCCACGCGGACGGCCCGTGATCGCGCAGCGGTTGCGCTGGCGGGTCGGGTTTGCGTTGCGGGGCAGTTGCTGCAGCTCCAGGCGTGCTTCGTAGCGCTCTTCTTCCGACTTGCTTTGGTCTTCGACGATCGCCTTCAGCGCTTCGCGCTTTGCTGCGAACTTCGCGACCAGGCGGGCGCGCTTCTTTTCACGTTCGATCAGTGCCAGTTTAGCCACGGTAACCTCAGTTTCTGAACGGGAACTTGAAGCTGGCGAGCAGAGCCTTTGCTTCGTCGTCGGTCTTCGCAGTCGTCGTGATGCTGATGTTCAGCCCACGCAGTGCGTCGATCTTGTCGTAATCGATTTCGGGGAAAATGATCTGCTCTTTCACACCGATGTTGTAGTTGCCACGGCCATCGAAAGCACGACCCGACACACCGCGGAAGTCACGCACGCGGGGCAGGGCAACCGTCACGAAACGGTCGAGGAATTCGTACATCGCGCGGCCACGCAGCGTCACCATCGCGCCGATCGGGTAACCCTGGCGGATCTTGAAGCCAGCGATTGCCTTGCGAGCCTTCGTGACGACCGGCTTCTGGCCGGCGATCTTCGTGAGGTCGCCAACGGCGTTCTCGATGATCTTCTTGTCAGCGATCGCTTCGCCAAGACCCATGTTCAGCGTGATCTTGGTGATGCGCGGCACTTCCATGACCGACTTGTAACCGAACTTCTCGATCAGGCCGGGCACAACCTTTTCTTTGTAAAACTCTTGAAAACGAGCCATTTTTTACTCCGCTGCGTCAGGCGCTCAGTACGGCACCGGTCGTCTTCAGGAAGCGAACCTTCTTGCCTTCCTCGACCTTGATGCCAACACGCGACGCCTTGCCATTCGCGTCGACCAGTGCGACGTTCGAAATATGCAGGGGCATCGTCTTCGCTTCCACGCCGCCCGTCGTACCCTTCATCGGGTTCGGCTTCACATGCTTCTTGACGAGGTTGATACCTTCAACCGTCACATGTTCAGCACCGACAGCCAGCACGACGCCGCGCTTGCCCTTGTCCTTGCCAGTGACGACGATGACTTCGTCACCTTTGCGAATCTTGTTCATCGCGACTCCTTACAGCACTTCCGGCGCCAGCGAAACGATCTTCATGAATCGTTCGCTACGCAGCTCACGCGTCACCGGCCCGAAGATACGGGTGCCGATCGGCTCGAGCTTGTTATTCAAAAGCACAGCGGCGTTGCCGTCGAACTTGATCAGCGAGCCGTCTTGACGGCGCACGCCCTTGGCGGTGCGGACCACCACGGCGTTGTAAATTTCGCCTTTCTTCACGCGCCCGCGCGGCGTTGCCTCTTTGACGCTCACCTTGATGATGTCGCCAATGCCGGCATAACGACGCTTCGAGCCGCCGAGCACCTTGATGCACAGGACTTCACGTGCACCCGTGTTGTCGGCTACTTCGAGCCGAGATTCGGTCTGGATCATGGTTTGTCTTTCCCAACTTAATCCGGATGCACCACCATGATGCATTCGGTCAGTCTTGGTCCCGTCAGCCAATCGGCTGCTTGGGTTGGAACAGCAGCGACGGCAAACGAAACCCGCCATCGCAATTCGGTGAATCTTTCGGACAGGCATGCGCCAGTCCGCTTCCCCCACCAACTTCGCCCGCGACGGGGCTCCCATAAAGAGGGAAGACCGGGATTATAACAAATAATCCCGGTCACGCAAGCAAAAACTTTGCGATTTCAAGCACTTCTTGGCGAAGTGCCTGTTACTGCCTACTGCGCTGCCCGCTTAGATGACACGAGCGGCTTCGACGAGGCGCGACACCGTCCAGGCCTTCGTCTTCGAAACAGGACGCGTTTCCTGGATTTCGACGAGATCGCCTTCGTTGTAGGTGTTCGCTTCATCGTGCGCGTGGTACTTCTTCGAACGCACGACATACTTGCCGTAGATCGGGTGCTTGACGCGGTGCTCGATCAGCACGGTGACGGTCTTGTCCATCTTGTTGCTGACGACCCGACCGACCAGCGTCCGCTTCAGCGAGGTTTTCACGCTATCGTTCATTTCTGGTTCGCCTTCTGAGTCATGACGGTCCGCACACGTGCGATGTCGCGACGAACCTTCTTCAGCTGGCTCGTGTTCGTGAGCTGCTGGGTCGCGAGTTGCATGCGCAGGCCGAATTGCGCCTTCAGCAGGTCCGCCAGCTCCTTGTTGAGCGCGGCCTGGTCTTTCTGGAGAAGTTCGGAAGCCTTCATGTTTTCTCCTTAGGCGCCGAGCTGGCGCACGATGAATGCCGTCTTCAGCGGCAGCTTGGCTGCAGCCAGACGGAACGCTTCGCGTGCCAGTTCTTCGGTTACGCCGTCCATTTCATAGAGCATCTTGCCCGGCTGAATCTCGGCGACGTAGTACTCCGGGTTACCCTTACCGTTACCCATACGCACTTCGGCCGGCTTCTGCGAAATCGGCTTGTCCGGGAAGATCCGGATCCAGATGCGGCCGCCACGCTTGATGTGACGCGTCATTGCACGACGCGCCGCTTCAATCTGACGTGCGGTCAAACGACCGCGACCGATCGCCTTCAGGCCGAATTCACCGAACGACACTGCGTTGCCGCGCGTCGCCTTGCCGGTGTTACGACCCTTCTGCTCTTTACGATACTTTCTGCGTTTCGGTTGCAGCATCGTTATTCTCCAGTCTTGCCGTCTTCGGGCTTGCCGGCGCCACGGCGCGGTGCGCCACGACGAGCACCCGGAGCGCCGCCTTCGCCGTCACGGCGCGGACGACGGTCGCCCGGACGCGCATTGCGACGCGGACGCTTGTCTTCGGCTACTTCTTCCACCACCGGTGCGTCGTTGCGGCCGAGCGTATCGCCCTTGTAGACCCACACCTTGACGCCGATGATCCCGTAAGTCGTCTTCGCTTCCGAAGTCGCGTAGTCGATATCAGCACGCAGCGTGTGAAGCGGCACGCGACCTTCGCGATACCACTCCGTACGAGCGATTTCGATACCGTTCAGACGGCCTGCGCTCATGATCTTGATGCCTTGGGCACCCAGACGCATCGCGTTCTGCATCGCACGCTTCATCGCGCGACGGAACATGATCCGGCGCTCGAGCTGTTGCGTGATCGAGTCGGCGATCAGCTGAGCATCGGTTTCCGGCTTGCGGATTTCCTCGATGTTGACGTGAACCGGCACGCCCATGCGGCGCTGCAGTTCCGTCTTCAGCTGTTCGATATCCTCGCCCTTCTTGCCGATGACCACGCCCGGACGCGAGCTGTAAATCGTGATGCGCGCGTTCTTCGCCGGACGCTCGATGACGACCCGACCGACCGAAGCGTTCTTCAGCTTCTTCTTCAGGTATTCACGAACACCGATGTCTTCCTGCAGCATCGCCGCGAAATTGTTGTTGTTCGCGTACCAACGCGAAGCCCAATTGCGGCTGACAGCCAGGCGGAAGCCAGTCGGATGAATTTTCTGTCCCATCGTATGGCTCCTTAATTCCCGACCGTCACAGTGATGTGACAGGATTGCTTCTCGATGCGGTTACCGCGGCCCTTGGCGCGCGCGGTGAAACGCTTGAGCGATGCAGCCTTGTCGACGTAGATGCTCTTGATCTTGAGCTCGTCGATATCAGCGCCTTCGTTGTGCTCCGCATTCGCGATTGCCGACAGCACAACCTTCTTCACGATGCCAGCCGCCTTCTTCGGCGAGAACGTCAGGACGTTCAGCGCCTTGTCGACCGGCAAACCGCGGATCTGGTCAGCCACAAGGCGCGTTTTCTGCGCCGAGATGCGGGCACCGCGATGAATTGCTTTCACTTCCATCTTGATTGCCCCTTATTTCTTGGCCTTCTTGTCGGCCGCGTGACCCTTGAACGTACGGGTCAGTGCGAACTCGCCAAGCTTGTGGCCGACCATGTTTTCCGAGATGTACACCGGAACGTGTTGACGGCCGTTGTGAACAGCGATCGTCAGGCCGATGAAATCCGGCAGAATCGTCGAGCGACGCGACCAGGTCTTGATCGGCTTTTTGTCGCGCGAAGCTGCAGCCGCCTCAACTTTCTTCAGCAAATGGGCGTCGCAGAACGGACCTTTTTTTACAGAACGTGCCATTGCCTACTCCTTAACGCTTGTGACGGCGCTGGACGATCATCGTCGTCGTGCGCTTGTTGCTGCGGGTGCGGTAACCCTTAGCCGGCGTACCCCACGGGCTCACCGGGTCGCGACCTGCAGCCGTCTTGCCCTCACCACCACCGTGCGGGTGATCAACCGGGTTCATCGCAACGCCACGCACCGTCGGGCGGATACCGCGCCAGCGGTTCGCGCCAGCCTTGCCGATCTGGCGCAGGCTATGCTCTTCGTTGCCGACTTCACCGATCGTTGCACGGCACTCGATGTGCACGCGGCGGATTTCGCCCGAACGCAGACGAACCTGCGCGTAGACGCCTTCACGTGCCAGCAGCATGGCCGACGTGCCAGCCGAACGCGCCATTTGCGCGCCCTTGCCCGGCAGCATCTCGATGCAGTGGATCGTCGTACCGACCGGAATGTTGCGGATCGGCAGCGTGTTGCCTGCACGGATCGGCGCTTCCGAACCCGACATCAGCTGTTGGCCGACGGTCAGGCCCTTCGGGGCGATGATGTAGCGACGTTCGCCGTCTGCGTAGAGCACCAGCGCGATGTTCGCGCTACGGTTCGGGTCGTACTCGAGACGCTCGACCTTTGCCGGGATGCCATCCTTCGTGCGACGGAAATCGACGATACGGTAGTGCTGCTTGTGACCACCACCCTTGTGACGCGTGGTGATACGACCGTTGTTGTTACGGCCGGCGGTCGAGCTCTGCGAGTCGAGCAGTGCCGCGTACGGCTTGCCCTGGTGCAGGTTCTTGTTGACCACCTTGACCATCGCGCGGCGACCCGGCGATGTCGGCTTAACTTTCACGATTGCCATGATTACTTGGCCTCCGCTTCAAAGTTGATTTCCTGGCCGGGCTTCAGGCAAACGTACGCCTTCTTCACGTCCTTGCGGCGGCCCATCGAACGGCCGAAGCGCTTTTGCTTGCCCTTCTGAACCAGCACGTTGACCGAATCAACTTCAACCTTGAACAGCAGCTCGACAGCCGCCTTCACTTCCTGCTTCGTGGCATCCGGTGCGACTTCGAACACGACTTGCTCGTTCTTGTCGGCAACCAGCGTCGCCTTTTCCGAGATCACCGGTGCGAGCAGGACCTGCATCAAACGATGATCGTTCTTGCGAATCTCGCTCATGACAGCAACTCCTCGATCTGGGCGACCGCAGCCTTCGTGACCAGCACTTTCTTGAAGTAGATCAGCGACAGCGGGTCAGCGTAGCGCGGCTCGACAATCGCCACGTGCGGCAGGTTGCGCGAAGCCAGGTACAGGTTCTCGTCGACCGTGTCCGTGATGATCAGAACGGAGTCGAGACCCATGGTCTTGAATTTGTCGGCCAGCAGCTTGGTCTTCGGCGCTTCGAGGATGATGTCCTCGACGACCGACAGACGACCTTCACGGGCCAGCTGCGAGAAGATCGAGCAGAGACCTGCGCGATGCATCTTCTTGTTGACCTTGTGCGAGAAGTTTTCTTCCGGCGAATTCGGGAAGATACGACCACCGCCACGCCACAGCGGGCTCGACGACATACCGGCACGAGCGCGGCCCGTACCCTTCTGGCGCCACGGCTTCTTGGTCGTGTGCTTGACTTGCTCACGGTCCTTCTGTGCGCGGTTACCCTGGCGAGCATTCGCCTGGTAAGCGACGACGACCTGGTGGATCAGCGCTTCGTTGTAGTCACGACCGAACACGACGTCCGATGCGTTGACCACTGCACCTTCCTGACCATTTTCGTTCAGGAGCTTGAGTTCCATTATTTCGCCCCCTTGGTCTTGACGGCCGGCGTCACGAAGACCTTGCCGCCCTTCGCGCCCGGAATCGCACCCTTCACGAGCAGCAGCTTGCGCTCTGCGTCGATACGAGCGATTTCGAGGTTCTGCACCGTCACCGTCACGTCACCCATGTGACCCGTCATGCGTTTACCCGGGAAAACACGACCCGGATCCTGCGCCATACCGATCGAGCCCGGCACGTTGTGCGAGCGCGAGTTACCGTGCGTGGCACGGCCGGAGGAGAAGTTGTAACGCTTGATCGTACCGGCGTAGCCCTTACCGATCGACACGCCTTGCACGTCGACCTTCTGGCCCACTTCGAAAAGATCTGCACCGACCACGGCGCCATTCGACAGCTCGGCTGCCTTGGCCGCGTCAATGCGGAATTCCTTGAGGATTTCACCGGCTTCGACACCGGCTTTGGCGAGATGACCTGCCAGCGGCTTCGTCACGCGCGATGCGCGGCGGGAGCCGAATGCAACCTGCACGGCCGTGTAGCCGTCGGTTTCAACAGTCTTGATCTGCGTCACGCGGTTGTCCGACACGTCCAGCACGGTGACGGGAATCGAATCCCCTTCCGCCGTGAAGATACGGGTCATGCCAACCTTGCGACCTACGAGTCCAAGGCTCATCATTTTCTCCATTCCCGACTGCGATTGGTCGGGGCTGATTTACAAAATGCCGGGCACGCAAGGCCCAGCTTTTTTACGCGAATACGCGAAAAGCCAAGCAGTATAGCCCGACTCTGCGATTTCCGCAAGCAATACAAAGACTTAGCGCCACCCGACACGCCGGGCGGCGCTGGAAGCCTTACTGCAGCTTGATTTCCACGTCGACGCCAGCCGGCAGGTCGAGCTTCATCAGCGCGTCGACGGTCTTGTCCGTCGGATCGACGATGTCCATCAGGCGCTGGTGGGTACGGATTTCGAGCTGATCGCGCGACGTCTTGTTGACGTGCGGCGAACGCAGGATGTCAAAACGCTGAATGCGCGTCGGCAGCGGCACCGGGCCACGGACGATTGCGCCAGTCCGCTTCGCGGTATCGACGATTTCGGCGGCCGATTGATCGATCAGACGATAGTCGAAAGCCTTCAGGCGAATGCGGATTTTCTGTTGCTGCATGACAATTCCTTGAAAAGAGCGAGGCGATGTTGCATCGCCGGACACTAAAAGAACGTGAAACATGACGCCAGCGGGGAGCGAAGCATCAGGTTCCGGACGGTACTTCCACTGCTAAGCCCGCGATTCTACACGAAAATTCGCGGTGGTGGTGCGCGTTTGTCAATGCAGCGCTTCGTACGCCACAAGGAAAAACCGGGTGCCAGATCGAACTGGACACCCGGTTTCGACGGTACGCAGCTGCTTACCGCGGAATCGCGGACCCCGGAGGGATCCGCGGATCGTCGATATTACTCGATGATCTTGGCGACGACGCCGGCGCCGACGGTACGGCCGCCTTCGCGGATCGCGAAGCGCAGACCTTCTTCCATCGCGATCGGAGCGATCAGCTTCACCGTGATCGACACGTTGTCGCCC